>JALWHA010000242.1 GCA_027038695.1 Acidobacteriota bacterium | reverse complement strand
CTCCATCTTGCTCAGGTCGGCGATACGGAGCAGCTCCGTTCCGGCCATCATCGAGGTACCGACCACCCGTTCCCCCTTTTCCACATTGAGCCGGGTCACGATGCCGGGCATGGGGGCATAGATCCTGGTTTTTACCAGGTTCTCTTCAGCCTCTTTCAGGCTGGCCTGGGCACTGAGGAGGCTGTAACGTGCCGCATCCACCTCTGCCCTGGCGGATTTATAGGATGCTTCTGCTTTTTCAAAATCACCGGCTATCGCATCCCTTGCTTTTATGGTAAATCTGTCAAAATTCATAATTACCTCCTAAAATCTTTTTTTCATTTTTAATATAATCCCTCAACCCAATTTGTCAACTAAAATTTACACAATTATTATAAAAAAATATTATAACGATACACTAAAGTTTAAAATAATCGCTTGACTTTAGCATAAGGCAACAATATATTTAAAAGTGGAATGAAAAATTAAAAGGGGGTAAACATGTATAACTGGATAAAAAGTTTCCTGCTTCTTACAGCATTAACTATTTTATTTATTTGGATAGGAGGAATAATAGGCGGGCAAACAGGCATGGTGATAGCTTTTGTTCTAGCCTTTCTAATGAATTTCTTTTCTTACTGGTATTCGGACAAAATAGTATTAGCCGCATACAGAGCAAAACCGGTAAGCGAAAACGAAGCGCCGGAACTTTACTCAATAGTAAGGGAGTTATCGGTAAAAGCGGGCATTCCCGTTCCTAAAATTTATATAATTCCTTCACCTCAACCTAACGCATTTGCCACGGGAAGAAACCCCGAGCATGCCGCCGTAGCGGTTACATCAGGAATTCTTCAACTTTTAAACAGGGAAGAATTAAAAGGGGTTTTAGGCCATGAGTTGGGGCATGTGATACACAGAGATATACTCATTCAATCGGTTGCCGCAACGGTTGCCGGAGCAATTATGCTTTTAGCCTCAATGGCAAGGTGGGCAGCCATCTTCGGCGGATTCTCAAGAGACGACGATAACGGTGGAATAATCGGATTACTAGTAGTGGCTATTCTTGCACCTTTAGCGGCAACACTGATACAACTTGCAATCTCAAGGTCAAGAGAATACCTGGCGGATAAAAAGGGAGCGGAACTGGCGGGAAACCCGCTTTATCTTGCAAACGCTTTAAAAAAACTTGATTCTTATTCAAAACAATTGCCTATGCCGAACGCAAACCCTCAAACGGCACATATGTTTATAGTTAACCCCCTTTCAGGCAAAACCCTTGCAAAACTGTTCTCTACACACCCGCCTATGGAAGAAAGAATAAAAAAACTGGAAGAAATGGCTTATTCCAATTAAAAGTTATTTTAACTAATAAAAATTACCCCCGGCCTTTTAATTTATAGTATAATTTTAAAAAATAGAAGTCCGGGGGTTTGATATGAAAAGAAAAATCTTATTTTTTGTTTTACTGGTACTAATTTCTTTGAATATTAAGGCAGGCAATAATGTAAAAAACTTTAGTGACAGTTACAATTACCATTTGTACTTTCCTTTAGCCTTTTGTGATAGCACATACACTTCTTATTTAGGCCTTGTAAACCTTACAGACAGTACCGTTCAATATGTAATCCATATAGTAGACCATAACGGGAACAAACTTGTTAGTGACGTAACCGGGAACTTAAATTCAGGGAACAGAATTTATAAAAAGATATGCGATACTCAACTAAATTCTCCTTGCTGGGTCATGGTTAGCAGCGATAAATTTTTAAGCGGATATATGAATACTGTATCGAATGATTTAACCGAATCTTACTTTTACCTGCCGGATACCGGGCTTTATAAAAGCATCTACATTCCCCACATAGCACCAGAAACAAATTATTGGTATACATATACATCATTAATTGACGGGGATTTTACCCAAACTGCATCTCCATATTTTGATTACTTTTCGGATCTGGTTACCCTCCCTTCCCCAACCGCACCGCTTAATCAGTACTATTTTGAATGGGTTAGCGACATTTTTAACGAAACATTCCCTGATAACATGAGAGGATGGGGGAAGATTTACACTACCGGGAACGCTACCTTAAGCGGGATGGAAACATTCAAAGTCAAACAAGATGATATCTATAATGTGGCCGGCCTTTCTCTTCCTTCGGAGTTAACCGACACATTATACTTTCCTCATATTCATGTGGAAGGGGGATATTGGTGGACAGGGATAGCAGTTAATAATGCGGCGGAGACAACAAACCCTGTGACGTTTCATGCTATGGCCGCCGACGGGACTGAATTAGGTTCAGTTATATGGATTATAGACCCTTATACAAAATTAGTGAAACTTGCTCAGAATATCTGGACAGATAAAGGCAAGGATTTTCCCGAAGGTACCGCCTGGATAAAAGCCACATGTAACGAACAAAAAATAATAGGCTATGAATTGTTTGGCACCCTTGAAAGCCAGGGAAGGCGACTGCTTGCAGGGTTAAACGCCGCAACTGAAGGGTACAAAGAATTAGTCTTTCCTCATGTTCAATCAAATGACAATTTTTGGACAGGAATTGCTTTTGTAAACATCGGGAACAACACGGCTACCGTAACCGCTACCGCTTATAACAATGAAGGAAAAGAATTAAAAACACTTACTATTTCCGAATCATTCAACCCTAACCAAAAATTCGTAAATACCGTTAAAAATATGTTTAACAATGAAGTTCCCGACGGCACAACCTATATAAAAGTCTCTTCAACTCAAAAAATAGTCGGATTTGAAATATGGGGAAACCTTACCCCCGAGCAGGATTATATCTCGGGAATGCTTGCAGTTCCGTCATCTTACATTTCATTTAAGGAAGGTTTTGAAGACACCAATGTTATTGATAGCGGTCAATGGACAATAGTAAAAGCCAAGGATAACATCTACTCGGGAAACGGGTGGGAAGTGGCGAGTAACCTCTCAACCGGAATTCAAACTTTTGCCTAACAATTTCCCCAAGCACCTCCGGAAGGAACGGATTATGCGGTAGGTTATTACGGTTCAACAAACGCATTAAATCATCAATATCTGGTCTCCCCGCAGATAGACCTTCCTTCTTCCGCCAATACTCTTTCTTATTATTATCAATTCGGCTGGGCCTCCACTGCTGTAAACTCATGCAAGGTATATATCACTAATGATTTAAATATTAACGACGGGATTGACTTTGATAACACCACACTATTGAAAGAGTATACCCCGTCTTATATGAATACCCTGGATAGTTCATCTGAGGTAAACGATTTTACCGTGTGGAAAAAAGAATCCATTGACATATCCCAGTTTGCCGGGCAAAAAATCAGATTGATATTTGAAATAAAATCCAAATATCAGGAAACCTTTCACCTGGATAAAATAACTATAAGATAAAACAATGAAAAAAATTGCCATATTATTTGTAATTTTCAGTTGTATTTTCCTTTCCTTCTCAAAAAACAATATTATTTTGCTAAAGAAGATTGAAAACGGAAACATTAACGAAATTGCGTACAACCCTATTTTTCTAAATAAGGTAAAAAATAAAAAAAAACCTGAAGAAACATTAAAGTGTTTTATTAAGAAAAATAAATTATACATTGATTTTAAAGAACTAAAACTCACACAAAAACTATATAACAAGCATACTGTAACCCTGAGATACAGGCAAATCGTAAACAGCCTTTCTGTTTTCAACAGTGAACTTATCGGAGTTATATACAAAGGAAATGTCTTAAAGTTTATCAATAACACATTTAAAAACTTTCAACAACCTGACTTTTCAGACATTTCAGAGATCAAGAAAAAGATTCTGGCCAAAAACAAGAATTATGAAAAAATCGTAGAAATTGAAAAAGGTTATTGGGGGACAACTCCCTGCTATCGTTTGCGAGTTATAACAAAAGGAAACCTTTTGGATCTTTTTGTTGACGGTAAAACAGGCAATATATTAAAAACAAAAAGTTTGATTATATCCTTTGACGGAGAAGGCAGGGTTTTTTTTCCTAATCCTGTTTGCTCCTCGGGAGACACTAATCTTTACGATTATGAAGACTCTGATTATAAAGAATTGCAGGACAAATACGTTACGGTTACCTTAACCGATATTGATTCTTCGGGGTTACTGAAAAACAGATATGTTGATCTAACCGCCCATGGAATTGCCCCCGCAAGCCAATTCGGTGCATACCCCGTAACGGATTATACCCCGGGAAGTGCTATGAGTGATAACGGCCAATACTTTTACGGGAGAGACAATTACTCATTTGAAGAGGTTAATGTCTACTACTGGGTTACGGAAGCAAGAAAGTATATTGAATCTTTAGGATTTAATATCCTCCCCGACCCTATTCCCGTTAATGTGCATTATATGATTGAAGACAACTCTTTTTATTCAGAATTAGACCACGGGTTACACTTTGGAGACGGAGGAGTTGACGACGCCGAAGACGGTGAAATTATCCTGCACGAATTTATGCATGCAATAACACATTACATAGTGCCTGGGATAGGAGATTCCTGGGAAGCAGGTTCTTTAGACGAGGGATTAAGCGATTACTTTGCCGCATCTTTCGGTCAGGATAAAATATTTAGAGATTACATAGGGGAATGGGACGCAACAAGCTATAACCCCGGAACCCCGGCATATATAAGACCTATCAAGACAGACAGGCATTATCCTGAAGACATGAAAGAAAATTATTATTTAACCGGATTCGCAAATATTCATTGGGACGGGGTGATCTTTTCTTCCACTTTATGGCAAATCAGAAAAGCGGTAGGCAGGGATTTTGACAGAGACGTAATTGAGGCACTTTATCATATTTCAACATCCACCTCTTTTCAATCAACTGCAATGTCGGTTTATACCGCCGATCTTTTAAACGGAAGCAATTTTAAGGAAACCATAGGCTATTTCTTTTATAAAAGAGGAATATTAAACCAAAATTACCTCTCTCAAGTTGAGAATAAAGACGGGTTTAAATTATACTTCCCTTATGCGGAAGAAAACAACGACAAAGACACCTATTTAGGCTTAATCAACACCTCAGAAGAAGAAACCACAGTCCATATTGACTATATAGCAAAAGAAGGCTGCCTGTTGCTGAAAGAAAAAGAATTTACCCTCGCACCCGGTGAAAAATATTATCAAAAGGTAAACCCGGATGAAATTGACGCCCAATTCTGGATAACGGTTACCTCGGACACCGAAATAAAAGGCTATATTTACTACATTAGTAAAGATAAAACCGAAAGTGCGATTTTAAATGGCATAAACAAACTCTCAAACACTATTTATGTCCCCCATATTGCCCCTGAAACAGACTATTGGAATACTTACTCATCTATAATCAACGGTAGTAATGAATATGTTTCCTCAATTACGGTAGAAACCCATGAGGGAGAAGAAACAGCGTTTCTGAATTCGCCTAACGCAAAGTATAGTATGAATTACATTGAATGGTACAGAGATTTTTATGGACAACAAAATATTCAACCTGAGAAAAACTGGTTAACCTTAAAATCGGATAAAGACAGCCTTGCGGCATACCAATTCTTTGTTAGAAAAGACATAAAGCAATTAGCGGCTTTAAACCTTGAAATTAGTCCGACACAAACACTTTACTTTCCACACATTGACGTTAGTGGAAATTACTGGTGGACAGGGATAGTTTTTGAGAATACCTTAAACTCAAATGAAGAAATCTCCGTTTACGCATATGACTCCGAAGGCAACTTGCTCGATACATTTTCAATTGAAATGCAGCCTTATGAAAAAACAGTCTGCCTCGTTCAAAACTTGTGGACAAATAACGACAGACAATTCCCTGAAAATACGGCGTGGATAAAATTATCATCTCAATCAGAATGCCTTATTGGATATCAACTCTTTGGAACGCTACCGGAAGAGGGAGCAAGGCTATTATCGGGAATAAACGCAATTACATCTCCTTCAAAAAAAATACTCTTCCCTCATATTCAAAGCGATAACGATTTTTGGACGGGAATCGCAATAATAAACACATCAGAATACCCGTCAAACATTACCCTTTACGCATATGACAATGAAGGGAACCTGATTGACCAAATGGTTTTTTCAGACATAAACCCGAATGCAAAAGAAGTATTCCTTGTAAAAAACATTTTCTCTCAGGATACAATTGAAAATATCGGATACATTGTGGCGGAATCAGACGGGAATATGTGCGGATTTGAAATTAGCGGTAATTTAACGGTAACTGAAAATGGACAAACAGTTCAAAGACAGGATTATATCGCAGGGCTTGAGGGTATAAATCTTGAAGAATAGAGCACTGTTAAAAAAACTCAAGGGAATATATCTTATTCTTGACAGAAAGCTTGCCGGGAAAAGAAGTTACTCCGAGATTATTGAAAAAACAGCTAAACACGGAGTCAAAATAATCCAATTAAGGGAAAAAGGAATATGTGACAGAGATTATCTTGATACAGCTCTTGAAGTAAAACATATATGCAAAAAAAATAATGTGTTATTTATTGTAAACGACAGAATAGACATAGCGCTCGCCACAAATGCAGACGGCGTACATTTGGGGCAAGACGACATACCGCCTGAATATGCAAGAAAAATTTTAGGGAAAAACAAAATTATAGGGATTTCGGCGGGAAATGCCAAAGAATTTGAATATGCGCTAAAACAAGATATAGATTATATTTCCCCCGGCCCTGTTTTTGCCACCTCAACAAAAAATGATGCCGGGAAAGCGGTAGGGATTAATTTTGTCAAATTTGTTTTATCAAAAACAGAAAAACCTGTAATACCCATAGGGGGCATAAACAAAAATAATATTAAACAACTAAAAGAATCAGGCATTGATAAGGTGGCTGTTATATCAGCAATACTTAAAGAAAAGGATATAGGAAACGCCGCAACAGAACTTTACGTTGCTTTAATTTAATCAACTTAGAAACTTACATTTATTTATACCTCTCCTGTAAAAAATTTTGATAAACTAAAAAAAGGAGGGTGAATTTTATGAAAGATAAAGGAACAAATACCTTTAAATTTTTGGTTTTTTCGTTTATAGGCATATTTGTGTTCTTTGTTCCCATTGCAATTAACGAGAAAAAAACCATCCCTTTAGACCACATTATTACTTTTTTAAAAAGCGGTTTTCCCGTGTTTTCAAAAAACATAGTTTTATTGATACTTGTTGCGGGAAGCGTTTACCCTTTTTTGACCAGAAACTGGAAGAAAAATAAAACAGAGGTTGTTCTCTCATTTTTGAAACTTTCAGGGCTTGTTTTTGCCTTAATGATTTACTTTAACAAAGGCTTAAAGGTTGTTTTAGAGCCTTCAATCGGGCAGTTTCTTTTTAATAAACTTGTTATCCCTGTGGGGTTAATAGTCCCTGTCGGGGCAATCTTTCTTTCTTTTTTGATTGATTACGGCTTGCTTGATTTTGTGGGCGTTTTAATGAAGCCTGTAATGAAAACATTTTTCAAAACACCTGGAAGAAGCGCAATAGACGCCGTTGCCTCTTTTGTGGGAAGTTATTCAATTGGCTTGCTTATCACAGACAGGGTTTACAGAAAGGGGATTTACTCAACAAGGGAAGCGGTTATTATTGCGACGGGATTTTCAACAGTTTCGGCAACCTTTATGATTATTGTGTGCAAAACATTGGGAATTATGGATTACTGGAATTTATACTTCTGGACAACCCTTGTAATCACATTTGCCGTTACCGCAATAACTGCAAGGATTTTCCCTATTAAAAAGTTCAAAGACAATGACGGCGTTCAAGAGGAAAAAGAAAAGGTTAATTTAAAAATGGCTTTTGAAAAGGGGATTGAAGGGGCTTCAAAGTCTGGAAAGGTTTTGACGAACATAAAACAGAACTTTTTAGATGGGCTAAAAATGGCTGCGGCTATACTTCCGTCAATTATGTCAATAGGTTTAATCGGGCTTGTTGTTGCAAAATACACAAACTTTTTTGATATTGCAGGCTATTTGTTTTACCCCTTTGTCAAGGTTTTAGGCGCAAAAGAGACGGCTTTAATCTCAAAGGCTTCTGCACTTTCAATAAGCGAGATGTTTCTGCCTGTTTTAATCTCTGTGAAAGCATATATTGAAACAAGGTTTGTGGTTGCCATTCTTTCGGTTTCTTCAATACTGTTCTTTTCCGCTTCAATTCCGTGTATTTTAGCAACAAGCATTCCTTTAAGCGTTAAGGATATTTTGATTATATGGTTTGAAAGAGTAGTATTTTCCCTTATCCTTGCAATCCCTATAACTAAACTCTTTATTTTCTTAAAATTACTTCAATAAGTCAAAGGGCGGCTTCAATACCCCCTTCTCTGTAATAAAGCCTGTAATTAAGTTTGAAGGCGTTATGTCAAAGCCATAATGGAGAACGGGGGATTTATCAGGGATTATTGCCTTTCCGTTTACAAAGGCAACCTCGCCCCTTCCCCTTTCCTCAATCACTATCTCCTTCCCGCTTTCAATGTTTAAGTCAAATGTGGAACTTGGCGCTGCAATGTAAAAGGGGATTTTGAAGTAATTTGCCAAAACTGCAAGCATAAATGTTCCGATTTTGTTTGCGGTGTCTCCGTTTTTTGCAATCCTGTCAGCCCCGACAATTACAGCGTCCACCTCTCCCTTTGACATTAAAAGGCCAGCAGTGTTGTCAGTTATTACAAAATGGGGAATATTCTCTTTCACCATTTCGTAAGCGG
>JALWHA010000241.1 GCA_027038695.1 Acidobacteriota bacterium | reverse complement strand
CAAAAGAACTCTATATTTTTTTGTGTTTATTCGTATATTCAACTGCAAATCTAAAGAATGCAGAATCCCTGAATCTAAGCTCAACCAAAAAATCGCTTAATTTCTCAGGGTCAACCTTGTAATCCGGCGTTATTCCCCCTCCGCCGTATACCTTTCTCTTTAACTTTGTTGTTTCAAAAACAGGTTTGTTTTTGTTTTTTTCTTCTTCAGTCTGAATCTGAGGATTAAAATAGTCTCCGAATGAGGTTTTGTAATCCCTTTGAATGCATCTTCCCGAAGGAGTGTAATACTTTGCCGTGGTTAAAGCCAATGCCATTTTTTTACCTATGTTAAAAACAGTTTGAACAAGTCCTTTACCCCACGAGGTTTTCCCTACAAGTATCCCTCTGTCATTATCCTGTATGGAACCTGCTACAATCTCTGCACCTGAAGCGCTTCCCCTGTTAATTAAAACAACGAGAGGCATATTTTCAAAACCGAAGTTATTTCTCGCATAGTAATCGGTCCTGTCTTCCTTTTCTCTTCCCTTAATGTACACAACGAGATCGCCCTTAGGAAGAAAAAGGTCCGAAACAATCACCGCAGAGCCTAACAACCCGCCGGGGTTATTCCTTAAATCAAGAACAAGTTTTTTCATCCCTTGTTCCTTTAATTTATTCAATGCCTCATAAACCTCTTTACCGGTTTTTTCCCCAAAACTCTTAATCAGGATATAACCGGTGTCTTTATCTACCATAAATGCGTATTCTACGGTGTTTTCCGGAATTTCTGCACGCATAATGGTAAAGGTCAGAAGGTTTTTATACCCCGGCCTTTTGATTGTAATAACAACCTTTGTTCCCTTTTTGCCCCTCAACTTAGAAACAGCATCGTTTACATTCATTCCTTCGGTTGACTCACCGTTTATGGCATAGATAATATCCCCGGAACGAAGCCCGGCCTTTGCCGCAGGTGTATTAGCAATCGGCGCAATTACGGTAATCTTGCCGTTTCTCTGAGAGATTATCATCCCAACCCCGTAAAACTTGCCTCTTTGCTCCTCCATCATTCTCTTATACATCTCTTCATTTAAAAAAGTAGAGTGAGGGTCAAGGGTTGCAAGCATACCGCTTATTGAGCCTTCAACAAATTTTTTATAGGTAAAATCATTAACCGAATTCTGTTTTAAAAATTCTCCAAGATCAACTAACGACGCTGCCTGTTTATCATAATCAGCAGCCGCAATACAAAAAGCAAAAACCAAAACCGTCAGCAAAGAAATCAAAATGTTTTTTTTCATAAAAACTAAACCCTCTCAATAGCCATTGCAACAGCATTGCCGCCGCCTAAACATAAAGCCACAATACCTCTTTTAAGGTTTCTCTTTTCCAGAGCGTAAAGAAGGGTGGTCATAAGCCTTGCCCCCGTTGCTCCGATAGGGTGGCCTAAAGCAACTGCGCCGCCGTTTACATTGACCTTTGCCGGGTCTAATTTCAATTCGTCAATTACAGCAACAAGTTGCACCGCAAAGGCCTCGTTTATTTCATATAAATCAACATCTTCGTTTTTCCAGCCTGTCTTTTCCCAGAGCATTTTTATTGCAGGTATAGGGGTTAGCATAACCCATTGAGGTTCAAGCCCTGAAACGGCATAGTCAACAATCCTTGCCCTTATAGGAAGGTTGTTTTTAACGGCATAATCTTCGTCTGCAACAACTACGGCCGCTGCACCATCGTTAATTGTGGAAGCGTTGCCTGCGGTAACAGAGCCGTCTTTTTTAAAGGCAGGCCTTAATTTACCCAATTTTTCCATTGTCGTGTCTGCCCTTGGCCCTTCGTCAGTATCAACAATTACAGGCTCCCCTTTTCTCTGAGGCACTTCAACCGGGATAATCTCGTCTTTAAAAGCACCGCTTTGAATAGCCTCAACAGCCTTCTTTTGAGAATTGTATGCGTATTCGTCCTGCTGCTCCCTTGTAATTCCGTACTTTTCAGCGACTAGTTCCGCTGTTATGCCCATATGATAATCGTTGTATATATCCCATAATCCGTCGTGAACCATTGAGTCTATCAAAACGCCGTTGCCTAACCTGTAACCGGTTCTTGCTTTATCTAAAAGATAAGGACAATTTGACATACTCTCCATTCCGCCTGCAATTGCAAGCTTTGAATCCCCTGCCTTAATAGTCTGTGCGGCAAGCATAATCGCTCTTAAACCTGATCCGCAAACCTTGTTTACCGTTAATGAAGGAATCTTAACCGGGAGTTCTGCAAATATCGCAGCCTGTCTCGCCGGATTTTGACCGATTCCCGCCTGAACAACATTACCCATAATCACTTCGTCGATTTCTTCTTTGTTTATACCTGTTCTGTTTACCACTTCTTTTATAGCAATAGAGCCTAACTCAGGCGCCCTGAATGACGCTAATCCACCTAAAAATCTTCCGATAGGAGTTCTAACCGCTCCAACAATTACCGGGTTTCCCATAATTCACCTCTCAATAGTTTTATGCTTAAAGTATATCAAAAAAAAATCCCCCGGTTAAGGGGGAAAGTTTATATCTAAAAAGGAGGTCACCGATAACAATTAATGCAACAATTATGCCAAAAAATTAATGTCAATTTGACATAATTAGAATTTTACCGAAGCATTGACTCTGTAAACGGTGGCCTCCCCCTTTACAACCTGAGCGTTAAGGTTTAATACGGGAAGCAATGATATTCTAACTCCCGCCGTCACTAAAACTTGACTTTCCGACGACGAAAAACGAGGCAGTAAATCCCCTTTGTATTTGACATGGGACTTTAAATAAGATACCCCGCCGTAAGGTGTAAACATCAAAAACCCTTTTGATGCAAATAAGCCCGCAGAATATGAATGTGCATCCATATACGAATTGCCTGTTAGATTTGAATAAGTTGCCCTTGCCACTATTGAAGGGAACAAAGCACTGCCTTTTACAAGCCTGTAATTACCTGAAATACCCCATGAGTTAGAGTTTATGTCTGAATAATCTCTGTATGTGAAACCAATCGCAAAATCGTCAGTGATCCCCTTTCTAACGGAAAATTCCGTGAAAACAATTGTGTTATCCCCGGAAGAAAACGCATTCTTCCAGAGGGATTTTGAAACATCAACAGCACCTGCTGAGACTGAAACATTAAAACCTAAAACCCCGAAGCCTGAAGAGACGCTTACAGGGTTAAAGTAAAGCAATGTGCCTGTTTCTTTAACAAATTTTGAAGAATTGAAAGTTTGAGAAAAAACAGAAAGTGAAAAGATTAAAATAAAAGCAACAAAAAACCTTTTCATAACCACTCCTTAAAATTCAAGGGTTTTATCGCATTCAACAACCCAGGAAGCAAACTCTTTCATATTGCTCCTTTTTATCCCTTCAATCAACTTTAAATCCGCTATCCCCCTTGCGTCCATACAGCTTCCGCATGCCTTTATCTCTCCGCCCTTTTGAATTACAGCCTTTACCATTTTTTCAATATTGTAGTATCCGTCAGGGGTTTTCTGATTAGGCAACCCGCAAAAGACACCGTCTGCAAGAAGGAATACTTTTATATCAACATTGTGCTCTCTCTGCAAGGTCATGGCCATTCTGAAAGCATTATATGCCTTTTCAGTTCCGTACGGCGCGTCATTTACTATAATTAATACCTTCATAAAGCCTCCTAAAAATTATTTTTACCGAATAGATTAAAAAAGTTTTGATTGGCAATGTTTGAAAGGCTTGAAACATCCATTCCTTTAACTTCAGCCGCTTTTTCAATAGTGTGTTTTACCCTTAAAGGCTCGTTTCTCTTTCCCCTGAAGGGAACCGGGGAAAGGTACGGAGAATCTGTTTCAAAAAATACTCTGTCAATAGGAACTTTTTTTACAAGTTTCCTTAAATCCTCTGCTTTGGGAAAGGTTATTATCCCGCTGAATGAAATGTAATAGTCAAGTTTTACAGCCTCATTAAAAAACTCTTCCCCTGAAGTAAAGCAGTGAATTACCCCTTTAATCCCTTTGTGCTTTCTCAAAACAGCGGCTGTCTCTTTGTCGGCATCCCTTGTGTGTATAATTACAGGCAAATTGTATTTTTTGGCAATTTTTAATTGAATTTCAAAAGCCCTGATCTGTTCTTCCCTCGGTGAATTGTCATAGTAGAAATCAAGCCCTATTTCCCCTATTGCGTTTATAAGCCTTTTTTCGGCAATCTTTTTTAAAAAATCCTCTTCCCTTTTGCCGAAATCCTTTGCATCGTGGGGGTGCCAGCCTAAAGAGGTGTATATGTTTGAATACTTTTCGCACAACCCTTTGTTTAAATAAAACTCGTCAATATTGGTTGACACACTTAAAAGCGCAACCCCGCACTCATCAAAAAAACTTTTTATCACCTCGTCCCTGTCTTCACTAAAGGAATCCATTGCAAGGTGGCAATGGGAATCTATAAACTCCATTTACTCCCCCTTATTTTTCTATCCGATTAAAAATGATACCACCGCAACAATTAAAAGGTAAAAGGAAAAGTAATGAAGTTTCAGTTTTTTTACCACAACCTCAACAAGTTTTATAGAGTAAATTCCCACAATTAAAGCAACACAAAAACCTAAAATGAAAGGCATTGAAACCCCCGCATGCGCTATATCTTTAAACTCAAGTACAAAAGCCCCTAAAATTGCGGGGATTGAAAGCAAAAAAGAGAATTCGGCACTGTCTTCGGCACATACCCCGAAAAGCAAAGCGGCTGTTATTGTTGCCCCGCTTCTTGATATTCCCGGCATAACGGCCAAGCCCTGCGCAATACCGATAATCAAAGGAATCCAGAGTGATAAATTTAAGAGTTTTTCATCTTTCCCTTTTTGCTGAATTTTCCACGCAATAAAAAGAAAAACCGCTGTAATTAAAAAGCAGGAACCGACTATGTTTAAATTTGCATGAAATTGGTCAACCTTATCTTTTAACAATAAACCTATAATTGCCGTGGGAATTGTTGCAATAATGCCGAAAAGCAAAAACCTGTACGGCCTTTCTGTAAAGTCCGAAAACCTGCCTTCCTGTTTTTTCCCAAACAGTCCCAAAACTATACCGATTATGTCTTTTCGGTAATAAATCAAAACCGCAAACAATGTCGCAAGGTGAATCACTATATCAAATGCAATATCTGGCTTTTTCAAGCCTATTAATTTTCCGAATAAGGCAAGGTGGCCTGAAGAGGATACAGGCAAGAATTCAGTAACCCCCTGAATAAGGGAGAGAATAAAAGCCTGTACCCAGTTCATTAGAATAAGTCCTTTAAATGAAATTTCTTTTTACCGCCTTCATTTTCAGGAGCATTAGCATTATCGGGATTCTGCCCCTGCATATTCTGCCCGCCCATCATTTGAGCAAAGGGGCTCGGCACCTCTTTATAACCTTTCGGAAGTTCAAACATAGAAGAAGAAACCGAATCCTTTTTCAATGTTAAAATTTCAAATGTAGTTATACCCTGAAGTTTTCCTTTGTCGTCATATTGATAACTTATTGTTTTCAGAGGAAAGCCGATTTTTTTAAGGTTTAACTTAACCTGTGCGTCAACCTCGGATACACCTTTTTCAAATGTGCTATTAAAGGAATACCCGTCAAATTCGGACATATCAAGATCTTTGGTAGCGTATATCTCAGTTTCTTCTTTATGCTTAGTGTTAATTTTTTTAAACAAAACCTTCATAGCCACCGTGTACTTTACAAGCATTTTGTACTTCTCAGTATTGTATCCTGCAATTTTACCGCCGCTTCCCATATCAACAACATTGACATAGATATCCTTGTATTGCATCTTTGCAAACTTTTTTAACATCTTCATAGAGTTTTCACCCATCTTCTTTAACTCGTCAAGGTTCATCTTCCAGTATGTTTTTTCTTTAGGGTTTAAGAAGTAAACCATATGACCGTCATTTGAGATAATCACCGTCCCGGCGGGAGTAAAAGCATTATCTCCCTTTGTAACCTCAACCCTGAACTTTTTTCCTTTTTCGGCATAGCATTTCATTTCTCTTGGCCCAGTCATATCTCCGTAAGGGGAACCAGCCATTTGTTGTTTTACTTCAGGGTCTGTAATCTCGGTCGTCACCCTTGCAGTGTATATAACACCTGCAAACGAAGCAGCAGCGTATAGCATAGTTATTAAAAAAGCCATAAAAATTTTTCTCATATTTTTATCCTCCTCATTAAATTCCTTATAAAGAATACACGTTTACCTTATTAATTGTCTATAAATTTTTATATTTTTCCATTAAATCTTTGTAATATTGAGATATATCACTTTTATCGTGTTTTGAGTATCCCTTAACAAGTATCTCACACTTTTTTATTAACTCTGCTATTGCAAGTTTTCTTAAATCATCCCTTAAATTTGGATTATTGATAACCTTTTCAAGCGCGTAAACCCTGAACCTGTCCATTCCGATGAAGGCCTTTGACAATTGGTCTTGATGTCCGCCCCTTTTTACTATCAACTTTTCTTCAAGCAGGCCTATAGGTTCAAATGCCGAAACCCTTAACCAGATATCGTAATCCTCGCAGGCAGGCATTGTTTCGTCAAAGTAGCCGTAATCCTCAAAAACGTTTTTTTCAATAATAACAGCGGAAGGACTCACAATGCAAAGAGGCAGACATTTATCAAAGATAAAGCCTCCGTATTTTTTGTGCTTTTTCATAGGATTTACAAATTTTCCGTTTCTTATCCACACCTCGTCGGTTTGAGATACCCTGTATTCAGGGTGATTTTCTATAAATTTTATGTGTTTTTTTAACTTATCTTTTTTCCACAGATCGTCTGAATCTAAAAGCGCTATATAATCCCCTTTAGCCTCTTTTATCCCCCTGTTTCTTGCGGCGGAAACCCCTTTGTTTTCCTGATAGATATAGACAATATCGGCGGCAAACTTTTTTTTAATTATATCTCCCGTACTGTCTTGAGAGCCGTCGTCAACAACGATCACCTCGTAAGGCTTTACACTTTGCTTTAAAACAGACTCTATAGCCTCAACAACAAAATCCTTTCTGTTGAATGTGGGGATTATTACAGAAACCTTCATTACTCCCATTCAACCGTTGCAGGTGGCTTTGAGGTTATATCATAAACCGCTCTGTTTATCCCTTTAACCTTATTGATAATCCTTGAAGATACCCTTTTCAGCAAATCATAGGGCATTTCATACCAGTCTGCAGTCATAAAATCCTCTGTTTTCACAGCCCTTAAGGCAAGGACATATTCGTATGTTCGGTAATCCCCCATTACACCTACAGTTTTAACAGGGGTTAGAACACAAAAAGCCTGTGAAATGTCATTGTAAAGGTTTGCTTTCCTCAACTCCTCAATAAAGATATAGTCTGCTTCCTGCAATATTTTAATCTTTTCTTCGGTAATCTCCCCAATTATCCTCACTGCAAGGCCGGGGCCGGGAAACGGGTGCCTTGAAACAATCTCTTCAGGCAAACCCAAAATCCTTCCAATCTCCCTTACTTCGTCTTTAAACAAATCCCTTAACGGCTCTAAAAGTTTTAAATTCATTTTTTCAGGCAAGCCGCCAACATTGTGATGGGTTTTTATTGTCACAGATGTGCCTCCGTGTGCAGAGGATTCAATCACATCAGGGTAAAGAGTTCCTTGAGCAAGGAATTCTGCGTCATCAAATGAAGATGCCTCTTTTTCAAAAACCTCAACAAAGGTTTTCCCGATAATCTTTCTCTTTTCTTCAGGGTCTGTTACTCCCTTTAACCTATCCAAAAACATTCTGGAAGCGTCAACCATTTTTAAATTAAAGCCAAACTTTTCTTTAAATGTCTTATAAACAATCTCCCCTTCGTTTTTCCTCAACAAACCGTGGTCAACAAATATGCAGTATAAATTATCTCCGACCGCTTTGTGTATTAAAGCAGCGGCAACAGAGGAATCAACCCCACCAGAAAGCCCTAAAATCACCTTTTTATCTCCCACTGTCTCTTTAATCTCTTCAACCTTTGTGTCTATAAACGAGCCCATCTCCCAGTCAGGGGTTATATTGGCTATTTCAAATAGAAAGTTTTTCAATATTATTTTCCCGAAAAGTGTGTGACTTACCTCCGGGTGAAACTGGACTGCATAGAGTTTTTTCTCATCATTTCCCATTGCAGCGATTAAGGTGTCTTCCGTTGAGGCGATTATTTTAAAACCTTGAGGCACTTCTTCAGCCTTATCCCCGTGAGACATCCACACCATTGATGGTGATTTTACACCTTTAAAAAGCGGCGAGTTTAAGTCAAACTTTGCCTCTGCCCTGCCGTATTCCCTTGTATCTGAAGAAACAACCTTTCCCCCTAATAAATGTGCCGTTAACTGCATACCGTAACAAATTCCCAGAACAGGTATTCCGGCCTCAAAGATTTTCTTATCAATGCTTAATGTGTCTTTGTCGTAAACAGAGCGAGGGCCGCCAGAAAGTATAATTGCAGAAGGTTGCATTTTTAAGATTTCGTCAACAGGGGTGTCAACGGGGACAATCTCGCTATAAACACGGTTTTCCCTTATCCTTCTTAAAATCAACTTAGTATATTGCGAACCGAAATCAATTACTATAACGGTGTTTTTTCTCATTCAATCCTCCGATAAAATTTTCTTTTCCATTTTACCCTCTATACAGAAAGGTTGCAAAGCACAAAGAGAACACTTTGCCTTTTTTATGTCAGCGTTGCATATTCCCTGAATTCCAGTATGGCACAGGGAAAAGTCATACTTTACAGGG
>JALWHA010000240.1 GCA_027038695.1 Acidobacteriota bacterium | reverse complement strand
TTTCAAACCAGTTTATGCCCATGCCCTTTGAGATAACCTGTGAAAAGTGTAATCATACCTTTTTAATGGAAACCTTTGAAACAAAATGCCCTCAATGTGGAATGGTATACGGGGTAACACCGTGCCACGCATTTGACCCCTCAAATGTTATGGCTGCTGGAGACGATATTTAAATTTAACAGCATTGGTTTATATCAAAGATAAACCTTTTTGTGTGTTAAATTTGCATTTTCTCCGTAATTTGTGTAAATTATAGGTACGGAGAAGCCAAATGATTGATAAATTAAAAGAAAATGAATTAACATTTAAAAAAATCATTTTCCAGTGTATGGAAAAAAACGAAACAACAAGGGCTTTGCTTTACATAATGGACGAACACACAGGTGAATTTGTCCTTATTGCTTACTATGGGTATTTAAAACTGAATGATAATTTAAAGTCTTACGATTATTCCCACCCTGTGGTTGAATTGGTGAGAAGGAAGAGAAGCCCGTTTTTTCTTAACGATATTTCGGAAGAGCCTGTTGTAAAAGAGTTCTATTCTAACTTTGGTGTAAACAATGTGCAGATAACTCCTGTATACCATCGGGATAAAATCTACGGTTTTCTTGAGGAAAGAAACAGGGCTGCAAACCAGAACTACAATGAGAAAACACTTGAAAATGCAAAAAATATTGTAGAAGAGGTTTATCAAACCTTGTTGTTTTTTGATACTGATAACAAGAAGCCTGAAAAAAAGAAAGCGGTTGAGGATAAAAAGAAAGAGTATTTAAAGACAATTAAAGAGATAATAATCAGGTTTTCATCATTTAAAAAATACATACCTGTTATCAGTGATTTTTTTGTATCTTCCGCTGAAATATTGGCTTCAGCGGTAAACTACGATATTGCATTTTTATCTATAGGCATAGGAAACAACAGCATTAACCTTGTTTACAGCAAAGCGCCTATGTCAATAAGGGGCAAAAAGGCTTTGATGAATTCTTTAAAAGAATTGTTTCCATACGATTATTCCCGAGGTGAAAGTTACTCTCAATTCTTCTTCGGTAAATTAAGGGGAGAGGAGATAAGGGATGTCCCAAAAACCTTTTACACTGTGAAAATTACCGAAAAGAGAAGTTTAAGGGTTCACCTTTGCCTTTTGAGAAACTCAAACAGGTATTTTGACGCAGAGGAGATGGTGCATATTGGTGGTTACAATAAAATGCTTACTTCCTACTTTGAGAGGCTTTTCAGGGATTACAGGTGCAATGAGACTTTTATTGGGCTTATCTTAAACCTTCTTGAACTTTCAAAAAAGAAGTCAGAAGTGTTTGAAAGGCACTCTTTAAATACCGCAAAGTATGCAAAACTTATTGCAGAAAAAATCAGCGATAATATGGAGTTTATAGATTCAGTAACAATTGCGGCACTTTTGCACGACATTGGGATACTGCTTATTGATTCTAACCTTTATCAAAAGGTTTCTTTAACAGAGGAAGATGTTGAGAAAATAAGGCAACATACCCTTGTTTGTATGAAATTTTTAAGTAAAATAAGAATGCCTGAAGAAGTGAAGGATATGATAAAGTACCACCACGAAAGGTATGACGGGTTCGGTTATCCCGAAGGGTTAAAAGGAGACGAGATACCATTGGGAGCAAGGGTGATTGCTGTTGCCGAGGCTTTTGAGACAATGACAGGGGAAGGAAGTTATAAAGAAACGAAGAGTTTTAAGGAAGCCATAGAGGAATTGAGGAAAAATGCGGGAGACCAATTTGACCCTGAACTTGTGGTGGCACTTGAATCTGTTGTGAAAGAGAGGTTGAAAAAAGAAGATGGTGAAAATTCTGGCTAAAAATAAAAAGGCTTACCACAATTACTTTATAGAGGAAAAAATAGAGGCAGGCATTGTTTTAACAGGGACAGAGGTTAAGTCCTGCCGTGAGGGAAAAATAAGTTTTAAAGACTCTTACTGCGATTTTGAAAGCGGTGAACTTTACATAAAAGGCCTTTACATAGCGCCTTACAAACACGCTTCGCCTGCCTTTAACCATGACCCTGAAAGGGATAGAAAACTCCTTCTTCACAAAAACGAATTAAAAAGGCTAATCGGAAAGATTAAAGAAAAAGGCTATACAATTGTTCCCCTTGCTTTTTACTTGAAAGGCAAGCACATAAAGGTTGAGATAGCGCTTGCAAGGGGTAAAAAACTATACGACAAGAGGGAAGCGGAGAGGAAGAGAGACCTTGAGAGAATGGTAAGAAGCGAACTGAAGAAAGGGCTTTTTAAATAGGTAAATGATTCAATACATTGAAAAAAGCAAAATCAAGATAGACGAAAATTTAAAAATAAGAAGCGAATTAAACACCTCAATTGCAAAATCTGTGAGAAATGAGGGAGTAATTTATCCTCTAATTGTTTTAAAGGATTTTACATTGATTGATGGCTTTTCAAGGTTTACTTTTGCTACAGAAAACAACTTACCTGTTCTAATTGAAAGAGATGAAAAAAAGGCTTTTTTAAACTCTGTTGAAATAAATATGCTTTCAAACCCTTACTCTGAATTTGAAAAGGCAAGGGTTATAAAGTGTGCTTTGAAATATTTCGGTTTTAGCGAGAAAGAGGTTGTAAAAGATATCAATCCTTTATTGAAATTTGGAAAAAAGGTTTCGGTAATTTACGACTGTTTGAATATCTTTGATTTAGAACAAACTCTGTTTAACCTTCTTGAAAGGAAAAAATCCCCTGTTTCCTTTGCACTTTCCCTTTTAAAGGAAACAGAAGAGAACCAGAAGCTTTTGGCAGAGGTTTTTAATGAAAAGCGGCTTTCCC
>JALWHA010000239.1 GCA_027038695.1 Acidobacteriota bacterium | reverse complement strand
GTATTTTATTTAAACGGTAAAAAACAGGAAATTGACACAGAGAATATAAAGGATTTTTCCCTTCTTGACTTTTTAAGAAACCGTTTAAACCTAACGGGAAGCAAAAAGGGTTGCTCCGAGGGAGACTGTGGAGCCTGCACTGTTGTTATAGGGGAATACTCTCCCATTGAAAAAAAGGTTGTTTACAAATCAATCACTTCCTGCATTTACCCTGTTTACAAGGTTTACGGCAAACACATAATAACAATTGAAGGGCTTGAAGAAAACGGGAAGTTAAACGAAATCCAGCAGGCTTTCATAGAAAACCACGCTATACAATGCGGCTTCTGCACCCCCGGAATGATTATGGGTATGCTTGCGCTTTTATTAAACAACCCCAAGCCTGACGAATATCAAATCTCAAAGGCTCTGTCAGGGAATTTATGCAGGTGCACAGGCTATCAATCAATAAAAAACGCATGTGTTCAGGTTTCAAGTAAAGGCTATAAAAAGCCTGAATTTATCTCAAACACCGAAAAGCAGTTAAAAGAAATTGATAAAGATTTGAATTTCAAAGCAAACTTTCCAAACTCACCTGTAAAGGAATACTTTATCCCATCAAACTTAAACTCTGCATTGAAGTTGCTTGAAGAAGGCAGTTTTACAATATTCAACGGTTGTTCAGACATTGCGGTTAGAATTAACAAGGCTGAAGCAAGTTTTGAAAAAGTGCTTGATATTTCAGGGATAAAAGAGTTAAAGCAAATAAAATTGCAAAACGGTAAGGTAAAAATAGGCGGAAACATAACATTCAATGAGTTTTTAAAATTTGCGGAAACAGATGAAAAACTAAAAGCAATAAAAGAATTTTTTGAATTTATAGGCTCAAACCAGATAAGAAACATCGGCACAATAGCGGGGAATATCTCAAACGCTTCCCCTATTGCAGACAGCGCTGTTTTCCTTTTAAGCGCAAATGCCGAACTTGTTTTATCCTCAAGCAAGGGCAAACGCAAGGTAAAACTTACTGATTTTTACAAAGGGTATAAACAGATTGATTTAAATAAAAACGAGTTAATAGAATGGATTGAGTTTGAAATCCCGAAAGGGGAAATTTCATTTTTAAAAACCTCAAAGAGAAGAGAGGTTGACATTGCAAGCGTCAACTCCTGCGTAATTCTGGAGTTGGAAGGCAGGAAAATCAAAGATGTTTCAATATCCTTCGGCGGGGTATTCCCTTATCCTATTAGAATTTTCAAAGCAGAAGATTACTTAAAGGGAAAAGAAATAAGCAGAAAACTCATAGAAAAAGCAGCAGAAATTTGCAAAAGCGAGGTTAAGCCTATATCGGATGTAAGGGGAAGCCAAGGGTTTAGAAAAAAACTTGTTTACAATCAAATTCTAAAGCACTTTGTGAAGTTAACCCCAGAGGTGTTTTATGAGTAAAAAAATACCCCACATTGACGGAGTTTTACACGCTAAAGGGAAAGCAAGGTTTATAAGCGATATGCCCAAACCGAAAGATATGCTCTATGTTTACCCTGTTTTCTCAACAGTTCCAAAGGGAAGAATAAAAAGCATAGATTTTGAAGAAGCAAAAAAGGTTGAAGGCTTTGTTGATATAATCACTTACAAAGACATACCAGGGCAAAACGACATAGGGGAAATTGAAAAGGGAGAGCCTGTATTTCCCGAAAGAGAGGTTGAATACTTCGGCCAACCTGTTTGCGCCGTAATCTGCAAAGACTATTACTCCTCAATTTTAGCCTCAAAAAAGGTTAAGGTAATTTACGAGGAAACAGAGCCTGTTTTAACAATTGAGCAGGCTATTGAGAAAAACAGTTTCTTTGAGCCTGCTTTGAAAATAAAAAGCGGAAACACAGAAAAAGGCTTTAAACAAAGCGACTTAACAATTGAGGGAGAGATTACCACCCCCATTCAGGAGCACTTTTACATGGAGCCTCAAACATGCAGGGTTATCCCTGAAGAAGAGGGTTTCAAAATCTATCCAGCATCCCAGAGCCCAAGCGAGATTCAGGAGTTGTTGGCCGCTGTTTTATCAATCCCGCAGAACAAATTAGCCGTTGAGATAAAGAGAATAGGCGGGGCATTCGGCGGAAAAGAGCACTCCCCTACCCTTTTTGCTGCAATCACCTCAATTGCAAGTTTAAAGACAAAAAAGCCGTGTGAATTAAGGCTTTTGAGAGACCACGACATTACAGCCACAGGCAAAAGGCATCAATTTAAATCAAGATTCAGGTGCGGATTTACAAAAGAGGGGAAGATAAAATCCCTTGAATACAGAATCTTCAGCAACGGCGGGGCTTACGCAGACCTGTCAATCCCCGTCCTTGAAAGGTGCGTGCTAAACGCCGAAAACTGCTATTTTGTTGAAAACTTCAAACTTGAAGCAAGGGCGTGCAAAACAAACCTTCACCCTTTTACCGCATTCAGGGGGTTCGGAGGGCCTCAAGGCTCATTCTTTGCCGAATACATAATAAACGAGATTGCAAAGAAACTAAAAAAAGACCCCTTTGAAATAAGGAAAATAAACCTTTACAAAAAAGGAGACACAACCCCTTACGGGCAGGAGTTGAAAGAGTGTTATCTTGAAGAAATATTTGAAAAGGCTGAGCCTATATACAAAAAGTGGAAAAAAGAAGCGGAAGAATTTAACAAAAAAAGCAAATTTGAAAAAATAGGTATAGGCGTTGCCCCTATAAAATTCGGGATATCCTTCACCACAAAGGCATTGAACAGAGGGTATGCCCTTGTAATCCTATACTCTGACGGAAGCGTCTCTGTATCCCACGGCGGAGTTGAAATGGGGCAGGAAGTGTCAACAAGGGT
>JALWHA010000238.1 GCA_027038695.1 Acidobacteriota bacterium | reverse complement strand
GCCGGCGGTTATTGGGGAGACGACCCTGATGCTTTAAAGAATCAGGTTTTAGGGGGAGAATTAGACTTTATTACCATAGATTACCTGGCTGAGATTACAATGTCCATAATGAACAAGCAGAAATTGAGAGATCCTGCTTTAGGTTACGCAAAAGACTTTTTGAAACACCTTGACCCTGTTTTTGAAGAGGTTGTTAAAAGGGGGATAAAGATAATTACAAACGCAGGCGGGGTAAATCCAGTTTCTCTTGCAAAAGAACTGAATAAGCTTGCCGAATCAAAGGGGTTGAAGGGAGTAAAAATAGCCGTTGTTGAGGGAGACAATATCCTTGATTCAATAGACGAACTTTCCGAAAAAGGGATTGATTTTTCAAATATGGAAACGGGAGAACCTTACGATTTGATAAAGGGCAAGGTTTTGTCAGCGAACCTTTACTTCGGCGCGGCGCCTGTCGTTGACGCGTTAAGGCAGGGCGCGGATATCGTGATAACGGGAAGGGTTACCGATACCGGGATTACCCTTGCTCCTATGATTTACTCCTTTAACTGGGACACAAAAGATTACGACAAATTGGCCGCAGGCATTGTCGCGGGGCATATCCTTGAGTGCGGTGCTCAAAGTACCGGAGGAAACTTTACCGATTGGGAAAAGGTGCCTTCTTTTGATACTGTAGGCTATCCTATTGCAGAGGTTTACGAGGACGGAACGTTTGTAATTACCAAACACGAGTCTCTTGACGGAATGGTTACCGTTGATACTGTCAGGGAGCAACTTGTCTATGAAATGGGAGATCCGAAAAACTACATTACCCCCGATGTGATTGCCGATTTTTCAACTATTAACCTTCAACGGGACGGAGACAACAGGGTTAAAGTTAGCGGAATAAAGGGATACGCACCAACAGATTTGCTAAAGGTTTCCATATCCTATGAAGACGGGTTCAAATCTTCGGGGGCGATAATAATTTCAGGGCCTGATGCAAGGAAAAAGGCGGAAAAGTTTGCCGAAATATTCTGGAAAAGGGTTGGCATAGATTACGAGGACAGTTTAACCGAGTTTGTCGGATTAAACGCCTGTCATAAACACCTTGCGCATCTGGATGAGGCTAACGAGATATTTTTAAGATTCGGGGTAAGAGACCATGATAGGTCCAAGTTTGAAAGGTTTAGAAGAAAACTTCCCGCATTGATTTTAAGCGGGCCACCTGCCGTTGCCGTAACAGGGGGCGCACCTCAGATCCAAAATGTTGTTTCATACTGGCCTGCACTTGTTCCTCAGGAGATATCTACCTGGAAGGTAATGGTTTTTGAGAACGGAGAAAATATTTATGAAAATGAAGGCAGTTGGGAGAAAACAGGCGGTATGGTAAGGGAAGTTAAAGATAAAACAGGTTTTGACGGGGCAAAGTTTGAAGGGGTTGATGTAAAAAAAGCAAAATTGATAGATATTGCACTTGCAAGAAGCGGAGACAAGGGGGATACGAGCAATATAGGGCTAATTGCAAGAAGCGAACTTGCATGGGAGTTTTTAGGCTATAAGATTACCGCCGACTTTGTAAAAGAACTTTTCGGGGAAATTGTGAAAGGAAAGGTTGAAAGGTTTGAGGTGAAGAACCTGAATGCCTTTAACTTCCTTCTTTACAACGCTTTAGGCGGCGGAGGGACGAGGAGTTTGAGAATAGACGCTCAGGGGAAAACCCTTGCTCACGCATTGTTGAATCAGTACATAGAGATACCCGTAAATGTTCTTGAATCGGTTAAATAGAGGTGAACTATGTTTGAAACGGTTAAACTTGAAAAGAGGGGATCTGTTCATTATCTGATTTTAAACAGGCCTGAAAAGAGAAACGCAATGAATGAAACAATGCAGGCCGAGATTGTAATGGCCCTTGAAGAGGTTGAAGCACAAAACGGCAGGCTTTGCGTTATTACAGGGGAAGGAGATGTTTTCTGTGCCGGGGCTGATTTAAACTGGATGAGAAAGATGAAGGATTTTTCCTTTGAAGAAAACCTGAAAGACTCTAAAAAACTGGCTTTAATGTTCAGGAAGATAAGGGAAGTCCCATTTGTTACGGTAGCGGCGGTAAACGGCCACGCAATAGGCGGTGCGGTAGGGATTATCGCCGCCTGCGATATGGCTGTCGCAAAGAAAGGCTCGCTTTTTTCCTTCGGAGAGGTGAAGTTAGGCATTGTCCCTGCTGTAATCGGGCCTTACATAATGGCTAAAACAAATCAGTCCGCCGCAAGGTACTACATGCTTACAGGAGAGAGGTTTGATGCTGACAGGGCTTACGAAATAGGGCTTGTTCACAAGGTTTTTGACGAAAAAGAGTTTAAAGAAGGGTTAAAAGACTTGTTAATAAAGATTTTAACAGGCGGTAAAAAATCTCAAATGTTGATAAAGAGGCTTCTTGACCACATCTCTCCAGTTCCTTCAAAAGAGATTGAGGATTTTGCGGTTGAAATGATCGCGAGGGCAAGGATTTCGGAAGAAGGGCAGGAAGGTATTGCGGCATTTTTTGAAAAGAGAAGACCATCCTGGCTGGAGGTTGAAGTTGAGTAAGTTTAAAAGGGTATTGATAGCAAACAGAGGAGAGATTGCGAAGAGAATTTACAATGCCTTGAGAGATTTAAGCATTACCCCTGTTATCCCTATTGTGGAAAAGGAATTTGCACAATGCCGCACCTGTTACCCCTATGCGGTTTTGTTGAAGGTTGAAGACGGTATCTTTCTTAATAAAGAGAAACTAATTGAAATCGCAAAAGAAAATGAATGTCAGGCAATTCACCCTGGATACGGGTTTTTAGCGGAAAATGCCGAATTCGCAAGATTGTGCGAACAAAACGGCATTATTTTTATAGGGCCTCCCGCAAATTCCATAGAGTTAATGGGGCACAAAGAAACTGCAAGGGTAATTGCCGAAAAGAGCGGAGTTTCCCCTGTACCCGGTTTTTCTCTAAAAGGCTTAACCGAAGATGAAATTCTGAAAAAAGCAAAAGAAATAGGCTTCCCCGTTTTAATTAAAGCCTCGTTAGGGGGCGGCGGAAAGGGAATGAGAAGGGTTGATAAAGAAGAAGAACTTTTTGAGAATATCAGGATGGCAAAGTCGGAGAGCAAAGAGTACTTTGCGTCTGAAGATATCTTTGTTGAAAAATATGTGGTAAACCCGAGGCATATTGAGATTCAAATATTCTCCTTTCCCGGCGGCAGAACGGTTTATCTGGGGGAAAGGGAATGCACAATTCAAAGGAGGCATCAAAAGATTATTGAAGAGAGTCCTTCTCCTATTGTGGACGAAAAGTTGAGAAATGAGATGGGAGAGGCTGCTGTGGCACTTGCGGACACCGTTTCTTATGTAGGGGCGGGTACGGTTGAATTTATAGTGGATAGAGATAAAAACTTTTATTTTCTTGAAATGAATACGAGAATTCAGGTGGAACATCCTGTTACCGAAACGGTTTACGGGGTAGATCTGGTTAAATGGCAGGTACAGGAAGCAATGGGGTTGGTTGTAAATGTCCCTCAAGACAAGATTAAACCAAACGGCCATGCAATTGAGTTCAGGGTTTACGCTGAAGATCCTGAAAATAATTTTATGCCTTCACCGGGAAAAATTTTAAGGTATGTGGAGCCTAAAATCCCCGGTGTAAGAATAGAAACTGCCGTCAGGGATGGTTACGAGATATTTCCCGATTTTGACCCGATGATCGCAAAGGTTATTGTTTTTGATTCAAACAGGGAAGACTGCATTGAAAAGTCAAAGAGGGTGTTAAACGAACTTGCGGTGCTGGGGGTTAAGACAAATATTGATTTTTTAAAGTCTGTTATAGAACACCCCGCCTTTCTCAAGGGAGACCTTGATACGGGGTTTATTGAAAAATACTCTGGTTTCCTGTTTGCCGAAAAGAGGGATGCTAAATTTTCAAAAGAAGAAGCGGTATTGTTAGCCTCGGTTGTTGAGAAAGAGGGAAAAGGGAATGTTGAAAAAGTGGAAGGCGATAAAGATTATTTTCCGCAAATTTCCGATTGGTTGCCTTAAAAATAAAAGGGGGTGGTATGCCTGTTTTTCTGATAGACGGAGAGGAGTTTAATATTGAAAACAAAAAGCAGGGGCAAAATGAATTTTTTGCTACCGTGAACGGGAAAGAGATAAACCTTAAAATTGTTAAAGATGGCGGCCGTTGGTTTGTTGAAAAGGAGAATGTTTTAATCCCCGTATTTTTTGCAAAAGATGAAAGAAATAACATTTATCTTAATATCGGGGGAGAAGCGTTTAAAATCCATAAAAAAACTGTAGGAGATGAAGCGGGAGGAGAATTCGGGGGTATTTTAAGCGGGGATATTGAGCCGCCTATGCCGGGGAAGGTTCTTAAGGTTTTGGTTAACAAAGGAGAAAAAGTTGAAGAAAATCAGGTTTTGATTTTAATGGAATCTATGAAACTGCAGGTTGAGGTTAAAGCTCCTTTTGAGGGAATTGTTCGTGAATTGAAGGTTAAAGAGGGGCAAACCGTTAATGCCGGAGAGTTGATAATTAAAGTTGAAAAAAGTGTTTAATTTTTGATTTTATGCTAAAATGTATTGGTAAATAAACACAGGAGGAATTAGAAATATGAGAAGGTTAACCCTTTTTATGATGATTTTGGTTTTAAGCATCGGCGTATCTTTTGCAGGTACAAATGTTAGAAAGGCACAGAAGTATTACGATAAAGCGGTTGAATATTTTACTGCGGGAAAGTTTGCCAAGGCGGAATCAAAACTTTTGAAGGCTGTTGACAAAGACCCTAATTTCGGGGAAGCCTATCTTATGCTTGCCAAGGTTTATGCAAAAACAGGTAAATTGGATAAGTGCGAAGAGTATGCAAAAAAGTCTTATGAATTATTAAAGGGTTCTAACCCGGAATCTATTGAATTGATGTATGAATTGGCCGCTTATCATAAAGATAAAGCCGGTATGGAAAAGTATGGATTTGAATTACTTGATATAAAAGGGCAGAATGCATCAAAGGCTGAAATCGGAAGAATGGAGCAACTTGCAATTCAGTACTTCCAGATGGGTAATATGAAAAAAGCTGAAGAGATCTATGAAAAGATTATGCATGATAACCCCCATTACACATACGCTTACTTGAATTTAGCTAAGATTTATATCGCCATGAAGGACTACAAGAAGGCGAGAAAGGTTCTTGAGAGGGGAGTTGCTGCCGGTGTGGACAACGACGAAATTGATTATATATTAGGCTCAATGTACTGTGATGAGTTTAAAGAATTTGCAAAATCTATTCCTCTAATGGAAAAGCTGATAAAAAATAACTCTAAATTTAAAAAAGACGCGTATGCGTACCTGATCAATGCTTGTAAAGAGACTGATAATATAGATAAAGGAATAAATATTTGCAAGGATTTTATCAATCAGTACCCTGATGATAAGTTGACTCCGGATGTAAAAAAAAGGCTTGAGCAGTTCAAAAAAGTAAAAGAATCAAAAGAATCAAAAAAATAACTTTTTTGTTGACAACTGCTTGTATTTTGTGTAAATATTTTAATATCGTTGTGTAAGGTATAAAACTCGAAGGGAGGTGAGAGGGGAAAAACCAATTTATGAGATTGGAAAGTATTTAGGGGGTTTGTTATAAAAACCAAATAATTTTGGATGGAGGCTGTCGTATGAAAAAGCTTTTTTTGGTATTAACTTTTATCCTTTTTGCTGGTTTTACCTTTGCTGGTACAACCGGTTCTATTGTCGGTAAGGTGACCGACGCATCAGGTGCTCCGTTACCTGGAGTTACCGTTGTTGCAACTTCTCCCTCATTGCAGGGCCAGAAGACAACAACTACAAATGCAGATGGTAAATACAGGTTGGTACTTTTACCTCCTGGTGTATACACATTGAAATATTCTCTTGCCGGTTTCCAGGCAACTGTTATGAAAAATGTTAAAGTAAACCTTGATGTTGTAAAAACTGTTAACGCTACATTAAAAGAAGAAGGCGTTTCCGAACAGATTGAGGTTGTTGCTGAAAAGCCTTTGATTGATGTTACAACAACTACCACAGGCGCTAACTACTCAACCGATTACGTTGAGCAGATGCCTACTGCAAGAAACTACCTCTCTGTTATCCAGTTAACTCCTGGTGTTACAGGTTCCGATATCTCAGGCGGTATGATTGTTAACGGTGCTTCCGGTACCGAATCAAACTACATAATTGATGGTTTGAATACCACCGACCTTGAAAACGGTACTCAGGGTAAAGGCCTTAACTTTGACTTTGTTGAAGAGGTTCAGGTTAAAACAGGTGGATTTGAGCCTGAATTCGGAAGATCAACCGGTGCTGTTGTAAATGTTATTACAAAGTCCGGTGGTAACGAATTCCACGGTAGTGTTTTCTATTACTGGAGAAATGCTCCTTATTCGGCTAACTCTCCTAAACCTTGGACTGGTTCTAACTATCTTGGTACTAAAGAGTACGACTACGGTTTCTCATTGGGCGGTTATATAATTAAGGATAAACTCTGGTTCTTCCTTGCTTACAACCCGTCTGTAAATGAATATTATTATCAAGTTCAGGCAAAAAAAGATTTAGATGAAGATGAAGAAAGTCAATTAGGCGCTCCCAAAACGAATGATGTTGGAACTACTGTTGCTGCTTTGAGAGGAGAAGATACTACTTATGATAAAAATGATAGGGATTACTGGGCACTAAAACTTACTTACAATATTAATGAGAATAATACTGTGGTTGCTTCTTTCTTTGGTGACCCAAGAGATTATTATACCAGACATCCTTATGGTACATTATCAAGGGATAGAAAGACTTCACAGGGTGGTACAGACTGGACCGTTAAGTATGATGGCATTTTAAATGAGAATTTTGTTATTTCTGCGCAGTATGGTTACCATTACCAGGAAAATAAGGATAAACCATTGTACGAAGGTGCAGATGCAACTCCTGCTACCTATATGACAAAATATAGATTGTCAAAAGGCGGTCTTGGTTATATGGAAGATACTGAAATGGAAAGGGATGAATATAAACTTTCCGTTGAATGGTTCCTGGCAAACCACGATATTAAATTTGGCTATGACTACGAAGACAATAAGTTTGATTCAGGTAGAAAGTATTCTGGCGGCCATTACAATATCCTTTCTTACGGTTATAAGGATGCGTCAGATAGCTGGCACACTTCTTTTGTTGACGCAACTACGTTAAAGGTTCAGCAACAATATTTTGTTAAACCTGATCCCAATGGTTCTTTGATGGTTTTTGATCTTCAAAAATATTATGAGACCGGTCAGGTTGATTTTATTCCGGTAAGTCCTTTAGGTGAAGAATATCTTAGAACCAAAACAAAAACCGAATATACCGGTGTTTATTTGCAGGATAAATGGCAGATTACTGATAACTTCTTGCTCTCTTACGGTTTGAGATGGGAAGAGCAGAAGATCAAAGGTAATAATGCTGAAGAAGGCGGTGAATATACTGCTATTGATATTGATGATGCGTATGCTCCCAGAATTGGTTTTACATGGGATGTTTTTGGAGATGGAACCTCCAAACTCTACGCTCACTGGGGAAGGTTCTATGAATATATACCCATGGATATCAACAACAGGGCTTTTGGAAATGAAATCTTATGGCATAGTTTCTCAAGAAATTATTTTAGTCTTTCAAATCTTCCTGATGTTGATACTAATGGTGATGGAATGATTGATTTCTGGGATTTTAATGAAAGCCTTTACACTTTTACTAACGTCGGTTGGGCTTATGGAATGCACCCATCACATGTATCCAAAAATTTAAACGGCCAGTCAACTGATGAATTTATTTTTGGTTATGACTATATGATCAATGACCTCTGGTCTGTAGGTGTTAAGTTCACCTGGAGAGAATTAAACGATATTATTGAAGACGTTTCTTTTGATGGTGGTTACACTTACATTATTGCTAACCCTGGAAGAGATATTATTTACGATGATATGAATGGGAATGAGGTTTACATTCCTGCTGACCAGACAGGATTCAGAAAACCTAAGAGAGACTATAGGGCTTATGAATTGAAGTTAAAGAGAAAGTTTGCAGACGGCTGGACAATAGATGCTTCTATCATTTATTCTAACCTTTGGGGTGACTACATCGGCGGTACTTTACCTTTCTACGGACAGGTTGACCCGAACTTAACCGCTGCTTACGACTTGCCTTCAACTTTGGTTAACACAAACGGCCCGTTGCCTTACGACAGGCCTTGGCAGGTTAAGATCAACGGCCTCTACCAGTTTGATTGGGGCTTGAATGTTGGTTATACTTACTCTTACATGAGTGGTACGCCTATTGCTGCATATGGTGATCCTGCATCTGATTATACGTATTACTACGGTGAGTTCAGGCTTATCAAGAACGGTGCTCCTGGACTTGGCAGGACAGATGCTGTACAGTCTCTTGACCTGAACCTCTCTTACACCTATGACCTCGGTAAGTATGGTTCGGTAACTGGTTACTTCTATATCTATAATATATTTAACTGGCAGGCTGTAACTGCAGTTAGCCAGCAAATCACCTATGATTATCCGTCAGAAGACTATATCAATACTAACTTCGGCGGCTCATGGGATAACTGGATCAATTGGATTGACGGAAGATTTAGTTCTTTATCAGAACTCGAAGATTATATGAGTTCAGTTGGCATGAAAGTTGATGAGCATTTTAAGGATCCTTTAGCCTGGCAGACTCCGAGGTACATCAGGTTCGGTATCAAGTATAAGTTCTAATAGAACTTAAAACATATGGGGGAGTTTTGGCTCCCCCTTTTTTATTTTTGCTATGAGAAAATCATTAATTTTTGAAACTTTGTCAAACGGTTTTTCTTC
>JALWHA010000237.1 GCA_027038695.1 Acidobacteriota bacterium | reverse complement strand
GCCATTTAAAACACTTAAAGGATTTTAACGAAAAAGAAACCTTAAAAAATGCCATTAACCTTCAAGATTGGGAACATGAGGAAAAATGCTGCGGTAGTGCGGGAACATTCTGGATTTCCCACCTGATAATTTCAAAAAAGATACTTTCAAGAAAAAAAGAAGGGCAAAAGGATTTTCAAATTATAACCTCCTGCCCATCATGTTACATTCAATTAAAAAGAATTTTTAAAAACAAAGTCAAACACACCACGGAAGTATTGTAAAAATTATTCTTCCCAATGAACTGTACCGTTCTGGTCAATTGTAACTTTAGAATAAGAACCAAAATCTCCCGAAACTTCAATTAAATAATCCTGCCCCGAATTTGAAACAGTAACTTTATAAGTAAATTTATTAGTACCGGGCCTGAAAGCCCTGTAACGAGTTTTAATTGTGTTTAAATCACTTGTTGTTCCGTCTGCAGGCGCATATCTATTATGCTCCTGATAGTACAATTCCATTGCCGAAGCAAGGTTTTGCATATCAGTTACAGCCGCCTCTCTTCTTGTCCTGGTTTGAGCACCTATATAAGATGGAATTGCAATTGCTGCTAAAATACCAATAATTGCGATAACAATTAACAATTCAACAAGAGTAAAACCCCTATTTTTCATAATTCACCTCACACTCATTATTTTAAATAAATTATAATCCAAAATCTGTAAATTGCAAATTTTACAACAATCAGGCAAAATGGACAAATTTTGTCACCGTTCATATTACAAATTTTGTCACTCTGGAAAAAACAAAGTGTAATCCCCTTTTATTTAAACTTCCATGGATTGGCATCATAATTGCATATATAAAGGCGTAAGAAATTTATAGGAGGTAAAAATGAACAGAAAAGGTTTTACACTTATTGAATTGTTAATCGTTGTTGCAATTATCGGTATTTTAGCAGCAATTGCAATTCCGGGTTACTTAGGTGTTCAGAAGAGAGCTAAGAGAGCTTCTATTGTTGACTCAGCAAAGGCTTTGAAATCAGAAATCGACAGTATGCTCAAAGCAATTTATGCTGCTTCTCCAGCTATGGTTAAAGGAACGGTAGACTGGGATGGAGACGGTCAGGTAGATTCAGGCGGAACACCTGCCGATGCTTCTACATTAGCAACAAATCTTGCTAATGGAACTTATAAAGGAGATCCAAGAGACCCGTTTAATCCTTCTGATAGTTGTTTACATGATGGAAGAATTAAATTAACAGCACACAATAAAACAATTACAATTAAAGCTTACGACGAAGACGGAACTACAGTTCTTTACTCCGAAGTAGCAACCGCTGAATAATTATTACAGATTAACTTAAAAAAAAGCCCCGAAGTATTCGGGGCTTTTTTTTTAAGAAGGAGGGTAAAATGAATAAAGGATTTACCCTTGTGGAATTATTAATAGTAATTACAGGAGTACTCGCCGCAATAGCAATCCCCGGTTATTTGGGGGTTGAGGAAAGAGCAAGACGAGCAAATGTTATTGCACAGGCAAAGGCTTTAAAACAGGAATTGCAAAATATGCTTGTTGCGGTATACTCCCCAAGCCCGACAATCGCAGCGAAAACAATAGATTGGAACGGAGACGGCAAAATCGATAACAGAGACAGAGTACCATTCCCCCGTTCGGCAAATGCAAGAAAAATAAGATGGTATAAATTCAAATTACATAATCCGTATGGGAAAAAAAATATTTTTCGAGCAAGGATAATCAGGCTTTTCCCGAGTAACAAAAACAAAAGTATTACAATTAAAGCCTATGACGACAACGGAAACCTTCTTTACTCGGATACCGCATCGGCGGAATAAATATTTTGAAGTTTTTTATTCAATAATTTTAAATCTCTATCACGATATCCATTCTTTCTCAACAGAGCAATGTATTTTTTTACTTCTAAAACATCTTTTTTCTTCAAATACAAAACAGCAAGGTTCCAGTAAACCTCTTTTAAAAACGGATTATCCTTTTTCCTCGCTTTTTTATACCAGTATATTGCTCTGTCAATATCTCCGTTTTTAGCAAAGAACAAGCCCATATTCATTGCGAGTAAGGAACTATCCGGAAATTTTTTCAGACCATTTTCAAGATAAAGATATGCCTGTTGCAAATCCCCTTTTTCCAGGAGGTTTTTTGAGGCATTAACATAGATCTTCTCATTGTTAGGAGCATGCCTTATTTCATTAGTATAAAACCTTTCAGGAATTGAAAACACCACACCACGAATAACAAGGTTTACTGCAAGAAAAAAGCACAAAAACAGAAAAACAATAGTAAAAATCTCTCTCTGGAGAAGTTTAAACAGAAAAATAGCAATAACAAGTGAAAGGAAAACTGAGGGCAAATACATTCTATGCTGATAAGCTAAATCAAGGGGAAAAAAAGAATTTTCAGGAAAAAGCAACAACAAAAACGCAAATAAACAAAAAGAAACAACCTTATCTTTTTTTAAAAGGAATAAAGCAAGAGAAATTAATACCAGAATTATCAATAGCGGAATAATTACATTTAATGAAAAGAAACTCTTTTCAATAACAGTGTCATAGTAAAGGTGAACATTTTTAAACAATGGGAAAAGAAAAACAATAATGTAATCAATCAAAACCTTAAATGAAGTGAGAAATTTTTCAATTAAGGTGAAGTTTTTGTTGTCAACAGGTTGTCCCAAAAGATATGAAAAAGGTAAAACCCTGCTAAATTCTGGAAGAAAAAAGACTGCAAGAAAAGCAAGAACAATAAAAATAGCAAAACCAAATAATCCTTTTTTAAAATCAATAAAAAAAGTGTAATGCAAAAGGCATAATGG
>JALWHA010000236.1 GCA_027038695.1 Acidobacteriota bacterium | reverse complement strand
GGATTGTGTGTATGTTAAAAAAAATTAAAATAAAACAAAATTTTTAGTATAAATTTTTTTATAAAAAACGCATAATTGGTTGTTAAATTTATTGTTTTGTGTTATATTGTGTTCAGAAATAAATTTTTATAAGGATTTAATTATGGCGCTAAAAGGTCAAATCGGTAATGTCGGATTAAGTGATATTGCACAATTGTTACATTTGAACAAAAAGACAGGAATGTTAAAAATTGATTCAAAAGAGGCGCAGGGGGTTTTGTATTTTAATAACGGGAATGTGGTTGATGCTGAAACAAAAGATAATACAGGGGAAATTGCGGCTTATGAGTTGTTTCAGGCTCAAACTGGAACTTTTGAGTTTATTGTGACTCCACCTCATAAAAGGTTAAATATTAAACAAACACTTCATGATCTTGTGTTGGAGTCTGCCCGCCAGAAAGATACTATTAAAAGGTTGAGAGAGGTGATTCCCGATAATGACCTCGTGTTTAGGGCTGTAGTTGATCCCAGGTTAGACAGTTTGCAGGGAAATTTAACTAAGCAGGAAGTCATTTTATTAAACCTGCTTGATGGGACAAGAGACGTGAACGACCTGGTGGAAGATTCAGGATTATCTGAGTTTAAAATTTTAACTCTTTTAGTTGACCTATATGATAAAAAGTATATTGAATCTTTTGAGATACTTAAGGTTCTGGAGTATGAATCTATTTCAGGGATGTTTATTTCAGATGATACCGCTTATGTTGATACACTTGTTTACAAGGATTGGAAAGATAAATTAATTAACGAGGGTAGAATGAGGGTTGTAAAAATAAAAACCCAAAGTAAAAGGTTTATAGTATTAAAGTTGGCCCATAAAAAGAAAATAGGCAGTAAGATTAAATTTATCCCTTCCATTGCGCAGAAACTTAAAATTAAACCTGGAGAGAAGTTAATAGTTAAACCAATTTCAAGAAATATCCCTAAAGACGAAACAGAGGAACTTATAGAGGATTTTTTTGATTAGAATTTAGATAAGGGGGAGCAATGGTGCATCAATTCAGGTTTTGTTTTTTTAGTGATGCATATGCTTTCGCATATTTATACCGTTTAATTTTACTTCTTGCTTTAACTTTTACACAAAATATGTTTTTCTTATTTAATTATTCCTCTGTCATTAGAGATAAAAATTTTTTTGTTATGTTTTTAAGTAAGAAAGTTTTAATGAATTATGGAGCTGTTTTTTTTCTTTTTATTTGGTTAAAGGGAATTTCAATAGGGGAATTTCTGCTTTTTAAATAAGGGGAAAAACTGATAGGGGAGGAAATTATGGGAAATGGACCTTATTACGGGCTTTTGATTAATGCCGCAATCAGTTTATTGGTGTTTATTTCGAGTTGGTATCTTGCTATAAAGGTTATTAAAAAGAAGGCGGTGGGGAAAGCAAAGACTCCCGCGATGGCTTTTGCCGTCGTTTGGCTTGATATAGGGTTAATCTATTTATCGGTTGCCATTAGAACCCTTTTTGCTTATTTCGGAATGTATAAATTGGATAAGATGTTTTTCTATGCGGATAATTTTTTCGGTGCATTAATAGGACCGTCGCTTATCTTTTTTACCTTTTATTTGATGTTCAGGAAAAAAAAAGTTGCGGATATAATTGCTATTATCTGGGTATTAATCGGGTTTGTATGGTGGATATTTGATGTTAAAATAGGCGCCGTAAGACCTGAACCTGTTTCTTATTGGTTGTCTGAATGGAAACCGGGAGACGAAAGGCTTATGATTGCATTTGCTATTCTCTTTTTTATGCCAGGTATAGGTTCTTTATTTGCTCTTATGCTTACAAGCCGTAATGCACCGAGAAGGACAACGAAGTATAAAATTAACATGACGGCTTTTTCTCTAATTTTGGCCTGTACGTTGATGTTGATTGATTTAGGCGGTACTTCTCCCTTTGTGGGGTTTGTTGTCAGGGTTATATTAGCTTTTGTTACAATTTTCGGTCATCTTGCTTATTTCCCTACTAAAAAGATTGAGGAGTGGCTTGATAGAGGTTAGTTTAATTAATTATTCGGAGGTTAGATGGAGCAGGAACAAAAATCAAAAGAGAATAAAGAAAAATCAAAAAAAGAGGTTTTAGAAAATTCAACTGATATAGATAAGATGATTTTGTGTGTACAAGAATTGGAAGACCGACTTTTAAGTTTAAAAGATAAGAGAGATAAGGAAGATAAAAGTTTGCTTAAAGAAAATTTGCTTTCTTTTCAGTTATATATTGCTCATTTAAGTGAGTATTGTGATAATTTCTCATACCAGATGGGAGAGTTTATTAAATCGGCGGAGTGGAGTGATTTGCTTTCTCTGTCAAACAAGTTACAACTTTTAAATGAAACAATAGAACAATTTTTGGGTTATTTTTCCGGCAGGAAAACAATTAATAAAGAATTTTTAAAAAAGATAGACTTTATTATTATGAATGAGGCTATCAAAAATGAGATGGTTAGCCATATATTTGACATGTTAAGCAGGGGGGAATCCAAAGAAAAACTTATGGTAGCCTCGCTTGAATTTGTTTATTTCTTAAAAGAAATAGAGAGTGAAGAAACTTTGAAAGAATTAAAAGAATTAAAGAATTTGATTTTAACCACCCAAAAAGAAGAGGCGAATATTTATCATTTTTTAGACAAACTAAAAGATAAGATTGGCGATTTTTCAAAGACGATTGACATTCCCACTAAAAATTTAGAATCAATAAAAAGAAACATAGGTGAAATAAAATCGGTTGTCGAAAAATTGATTTCGGATATTCAAAACAAGATAACAGAGATTTTAGATAAAATAGAAGGAAAATAGAATATGCCTGAAAAATTTAATTGTTCTAAATGTAAAGATAGCGGGTGGACTTTGTTTACCGATAAAAACGGGTTTAAGATTGCGATACCCTGTGATTGCGAGATAGGTGTCAAGTCTGTTTTAAGACGGGCAGGTATTCCCGAAAGGTATTTAGATTGTTCTTTTGAGAATTTTAAGGTTTCCGTTCCGAAGGCTGTCGGGTTAAAAAAGGCGAAAACATTGCTTTACGATTATGTTGAACTTGAACTATTTAAGAAAAAGTACGGCTTTTTAATAAAAGGCACGGTAGGTTGCGGGAAAACCCATCTTTGCGCGGCAGTAGCAAGGGCTTTAGTTAAAAAGGGGTTTTATAAAATTTATTTTGTTGATTTTAAAGAATTGTTAGATGATATAAAATCTACATTTTCATTTTCCTCGGATATAAATGAAGCAGATGTCCTGTCTCCTATTCTCAATACTTCCCTGTTAATAATTGACGATTTAGGTTCGGAAAGAAATACCGAATGGACTGAGGATGTATTTGCAAGGATCTTAAATTACAGGTACAATAGAGGCCTGCCTGTCATAATTACCACCAATTACTTTGACAGGGAGGTAAAAGGGGCTTTAAGCGGGGAAACCCTTGAAGAGAGGGTGGGAATCAGGATGCGTTCAAGGCTTTATGAGATGTGTCGCGATATTGAAATTATTGGTCCTGATTATAGAATGCTGATGCATAAAAAGTAAAGGAGAAGTTTTATGAGGTTTTCTAAGTACTTTCTTTATACGGTAAAAGAGAATCCTAAAGAAGCGGAAACAATAAGTCACAAGTTAATGTTACGTGCGTGTATGATTAAAAAACTTGCTTCGGGAATATACACTTATTTACCGTTAGGTTATAAAGTAATAAAAAAAATTGAGAACATAATAAGGGAAGAACTTGATAAAGAAGGCTGTATTGAATTGCTTATGCCTGCCGTACAGCCTGCTGAACTCTGGCAGGAGAGCGGCAGATGGGATTATTACGGCAAAGAATTGCTAAGGTTTAAGGATAGAAAAAACGGAGATTTCTGTTTAGGACCTACCCATGAGGAAGTAATAACCGATGTGGTTAGGAAAGAGTTAAGGTCGTATAAGCAATTGCCTCTGAATCTTTATCAGATTCAGTCAAAATTTAGAGACGAGATTCGGCCTCGTTACGGATTGATGAGAGGCAGAGAATTTATAATGAAAGACGCATACTCTTTTGATGTTGACGATGCTTCTTGTGATAAATCTTATTGGCAGATGTATGAGGCATATACGAGAATTTTCAAAAGGTGTGGCCTTAAATTCAGGGCTGTTGAGGCTGATTCCGGGGCGATAGGGGGTAATTATACCCATGAGTTCCATGTTTTAGCCGAAACAGGGGAAGATACTGTCTTAAGTTGTAATTCTTGCTCATATACCGCAAATATTGAAAAAGCGGAATGCTTAAAGCCTGATAAAGTTGAAACGAATATTGAATTAAAGCCTGTTGAAAAGGTACATACTCCCGGCAAAAAGAGTGTGGAAGATGTTGCGGAATTTTTAGGCGTTAAGCCTTCCGATCTGGTTAAAACCATGATATTTACACTTGAAAACGGAGAATCTGTAGCAATTCTGGTTAGAGGTGATTATGAGGTTAACGAGGTTAAGGTTAAAAATTTACTGGGAGTATCCATTCTTGAACTTGCAGACGAAGAAACAATTGAAAAGGTAACGGGAGGCCCTTCCGGATTTTCAGGCCCTATAGGTTTAAATATACCTGTTTATGCGGATTATTCCGTTATGAATAAGCACAACTTTGTTATTGGAGCAAATGAGAAAGATATGCATTACATAAATGTTAATTTAAACAGGGATTTTACTGTAAAAGAGTTTGCGGATTTAAGGCTTGCCGTTCAAGGGGAAACCTGTCCGAGGTGCAAAAAGGGTAGGTATGAGCAGTTTAAGGGTATTGAAGTGGGACAGGTTTTTAAGTTAGGTACAAAGTATTCAAAAAACATGAATTGCACTTTTCTTGACGAAAACGGCAAGGAAAGGTATGCAGTTATGGGTTGTTATGGAATAGGGGTTGGAAGAACAGCCGCTGCGGCTATAGAGCAGAACCACGATGAAAATGGTATTATTTGGCCGGTCAATATAGCACCTTTTGAGGTAATTCTTTTAAACCTTGAGGTTAAAGATAAAGATTTTACTGAAAATGTTGACAAAATATATGAAACACTTAAAAACAATGATCTGGACGTTCTCTATGACGACAGGGAAGTAAGACCGGGATTTAAATTCAAAGATGCGGATTTAATAGGGATACCGGTTCAGATCATTGTAGGCAAAAGGACTATGGCTGAGGGATTGGTAGAGGTTAAAGTCAGGAGAACCGGGGAAAGATTTAAGGTAAAACCTGATGAGGTGTCGGGAAAAGTTAAAGAGATACTTAATCAATTAAAGGCGGAAGAAGAGAATCGATAAAAGAGATTTGTAATGAAGTATGAATTTGTAGTTAATGTTTTTGTGTTTAACAAAGACGGAAGTGCTTTAGCCTTTGTAAAAAGGAAGAAGACGCCTTTTGTAGGTTTTTTTCTTCCTCCCGGGGGGCATATTGAGGAAGGGGAACATCCGGTTAAAGCGGCTGTCAGAGAAGTCAAAGAGGAAACCGGTTTGGATGTTGAGATTATTGATTTCAGACCCGGTATTCCAATTGTGCTTGATGCAACTACCGTAAGAATTCCCTCGCCGTTGCATGTGCAGATAGAATATATTGATAAACACCATAGGCACATAGATTTTATCTTTGTTGCGGATGTGATAGGTGACGACACAATTTCTGACGAATTTAAGAATAGTGTCAGATGGTTTCATTTCAATGAAATAAAAAATAAGAAAATTCCTAAAAATGTTAAGGATGTGGCAAATTTTCTTTTTAGATGGAGGAGAGGAGAGTAATGTTTAAGGGAACAACCATACTGTATGTGAAAAAGAACGAGGAAAGCGTAATTATCGGGGATGGACAGGTTACTTTAGAACATACCGTTTTAAAGCATAAGGCTAAAAAGGTGAGAAGGATCTATAAGGACAAAATTATTGTCGGTTTTGCAGGTTCTACCGCTGATGCCTTTACATTATTTTCAAAACTTGAGTCTAAATTGGAACAATTTTCCGGCAACCTTGAAAGATCGGTAATTGAACTTGCAAAAGATTGGCGTACCGATAAATACTTGAGAAAACTTGAAGCAATGATGATAGTTACAAACGGTGAAAAGGTCTATCTGCTGTCCGGGGTAGGTGATGTGGTAGAGCCGGACATACCCGTTATAGCCATAGGTTCGGGAGGGCCTTATGCCTATGCAGCGGCAAGGGCTTTGCATGAAAATTCCTCCCTTTCCGCAAGAGAAATTGCTAAAAAGGCTATGGAGATAGCCGGAGATATATGTATCTATACAAATAAAAATTTTACTATTGAAACCATATAATTTTTGTATAATAAAGATATCATTAAAGTGTTTTAAAGAGGTTGAAAATGAAAGACGTGTTTTTAAGCGATTATTCTTTAAGGGAATTAATAGAAAAGGTTAATCAGCATCCTATTCCTGAGAACTATACGCAGTTAGCAAGGTTTTACAATTACCGTTCTTACTACAATAAAGCAATTGATGCGGCTAAAAAAGCGTTAGATCTGGATAGGTTTGATTTTGACGCATGGTTTGAGATGATAATGGCTTCCGGTTTCAAGAGTACTTCCGATTTGAATCACATTAAAGATGAACTTGAAAAGATCTACGATTACTTTGAACTAAAAGGAGAAGTGCCAGATTCAGTATACAGGGTTCTGGCTTTTATAAATTACTTTTTGGAAAATGACGGCATTGCAATTAGTTTGATAAGGAAATCTATAGAGATTGCACCTGATAATAGCGTAAATTACGAAATCTACGGATATATCCTTCATGCTGTCGGTGATATTAAAAAGGCACTTGAAATGTTCGGCAAAGCAATATCTTTAAATCCTAAAAGTTTCAGAGTATTAAGGATGATTGCCAAATGTTACTATGACTTAGGGGAAACGGAAAAAGCAAGGCTTAAGGTAGAAGAGTCTTTAAGACTTGAACAAAATTTTATAGCGTCCTGGCATTTGTTAGGGGAAATTTTCTTGTCTCAAGGGGATTTTATTAAAGGAACACAGTCCCTTGCAAAGGCTATTTCCATTAACCCGGAAGATTGGTCATCTTATTTTATTTTAGGGGAGTATTACCTGTCAGAGGGGTTATTCGATAACGCAATTGCTGAAATGAAAAAAATTGAAATGATAATGAAGGGTAAAGACCCGGTTATTTTGGCAGAAGTTAACAATTTTATAGGCTATGTTTTAACCCAAAAGGGGGAAACTGAAGATGCTATAAACCACTTTAATATTGCTCTTCAGTACAACAAAGATTTTGCTTTGGCCTATTACAATTTAGGGAAAATAGAATCCGAGAGGGGCAATTACAACAAGGCGGTAAAATTATACAAAGATGCTATTAAAAGGGATAAATATCATGTGCCTTCTTTAACCGAGGCGGGTTTTGCTTATTTAAACTTGAAAAAAGCTAAGCAGGCTGAAAAGTTTTTCTTAAAGGCTGTTGATTACGACGAAAATGAATACTGGGCATATCTTGGATTAAGCGAAGTAGCGCGTCTTGAAAAGAGGTATAAAGACCAATTAAAGTATGTTGAAAAGGCTCTTGATATAAATTCTAAAAATTCGGAAATTTGGAATTATATGGGGATAGCACATCAATGTAACAGAAACTTTAAAGCTGCCGAAGACTCTTACCTTGTTGCCCTTGCTATGAATCCTTTAAACAGAAAAGCGGCTAACAATCTGGCCTATCTTTACGAAAAAATGATTGCCAGGTCTAAAAGTGAAGAAGATAGGAAAAAGTTTATTCAGCTCGCGATTGAGACCTGGAAAGTAAGATTGCTCGCATGCAGGGAAGCGGGAACCTCTATCAAGGGGGCGGTTAACCATCTTAAAAAATTAGGGGTTGGAAAAAAGGAAATAGATGATTTAATCAGGTTTGGAGAAATAGAAGAACTGAATTTAATTAAAGCGATCACTAAAAATATGATAATTGATTGAGAATAAAAGATAAACTTTTTATTTTACTATATTGCCTCAGCCTTCTTTAGTTGACAGAGCGGTATAATTTTGTAAAAATCTAATAAGTATTGAAAATAGAGGTGTAGATATGGGGTTATATTTTTTGCCTTTTGAAAAAGAGTTAGTAAATTATCATAAAAAACTTGAAACCGCACAAACCTTCGGTAAAGAAAAAGAGATAGAAGAGATTAAAAAAAAGATAGAGGATTTGAGAAAAAAGATTTACAAAAACCTTGACGAATGGCAGATCACCCTGGTGGCGAGGCATCCAAACAGGCCGTATTTTCTTGACTATGTTGAAAGGGTGTTTACAGATTTTACCGAATTGCACGGGGATAGAAATTTTGCAGACGATAAGGCTATTGTCGGGGGATTTGCTTTTTTAGAGGGTAACCCGGTTTGCGTGATAGGCCAACAAAAGGGGCGGGATACCAAAGAAAAAATTTTCAGGAATTTCGGAATGCCTAAGCCTGAAGGATACAGAAAGGCTTTAAGGATTATGAAGTTGGCGGAAAAATTTAAACGCCCAATTATTACCTTTGTAGATACCCCAGGTGCTTATCCCGGGATTGAAGCCGAGGAAAGAGGACAGGCTGAGGCGATTGCCAGAAATCTGAGAGAGATGTCAAAATTGAGGGTGCCTATTATAACCGTTATTATAGGAGAGGGGGGCAGCGGCGGTGCATTGGGTATTGCCGTGGCAAATCGTGTGTTGATTTTTGAATACTCAATCTATTCGGTAATTTCCCCGGAAGGGTGTGCCTCTATTCTCTGGAAAGATTCCGCAAAGGCTGACGAAGCGGCAAGTGCTTTGAAATTTACTGCAGACCATTTAAAGAGATATGGGATTGTAGACGAGATTATTCCCGAACCTGTGGGGGGTGCTCACGTTGATTATGAGAAATCTGCTTCTTATCTAAAAGAATACTTGTTAAAAAACTTAGATGAGTTAAACTCTAAATCTATACCTGCATTGGTTAATGACAGGTATTTAAGGTTCAGGAAAATAGGGGAGTTTGTTGAAGTAAGAATATGAGATATAAATGGGAATTTTCGCAATACAATAAGGAGCACTTGAAGGATATAGTGGAAAAACTCAATATCCCTCAATTTATCGGTGAATTGTTATGTATGAGGGGAATTGATACTGTTGAAAAGGCTAAGATATTTTTTTACGGAACAAAGGAAAATTTCAAAGACCCGAATGAACTTAAAGGAGTAAAAGAAGCTGTTTTAAGAATTGAAAAGGCTATTAAAACTGGAGAAGAAATAGTTATTTACGGGGACTATGACGTAGACGGCATTACTTCCATAGTGGTTTTGAAAAATGTGTTGGAAAAATTAGGCGGCAAGGTAAGGTATGCTTTGCCTAACAGGTTTCAAGACGGATACGGCGTGAAGGTGGAGAAAGTACAGAAGGTATATAATGAAAAACCCTTTTCCCTTTTGATAACCGTTGATTGCGGGGTTAAAGCAAAAGATGAAATTAAAGATATTCACGCTATGGGTATAGATGTTATAATTACTGACCACCACGAACCTGATAAAGAGTTACCTGACGATGTTATAGCGATTATAAACCCCAAGGTGACTGGAAGCGGATTTGAAAACGAGCCTCTGGCCGGGGTTGGGGTGGTTTACAAACTTGTTCAGGCTTTAAAGAGTCATTTTAACGTTGAGATTGACGATGAATTTCTTATAAAGTTAGTTTCCATAGGGACTGTAGCGGATTTAGTGCCTTTGATCGGTGAAAACCGTATTATAGTCAAGGAGGGTTTAAAAACAATCAGAGAAACCGAGACAAAAGAGCTGGAAACTATCTTTAACAGTTGTCATATTGATAAGAAGAACCTTGCCTGTATTGATATAAGTTATAAAATTGCTCCGAGGATAAATGCATTGGGTAGGTTAGGGGACGCAAGTTTTGCTATTGAGCTTTTTTCCCCGGAAAACAGCGGCAATATAAAAGAATATGTTGATTATATGAATAGAAAAAACTATGAGAGGCAAAAACTTGAAAAAACCCTTGAAAAGTTGATCCATGCAGATTTAGACGAAAAAAGATTAATGAAACAGAGGTTTTTGTTATTAAGGGGAGAGGATTGGCATAGGGGAGTAATCGGAATTGTTGCTTCAAAAATCCAAAAAAAATATTACAGGCCGGTGGGGATTGTAAGTATTGAAGACGGAATGGGTTACGGGTCAATCAGAAGTATAGAAGGTATCAATATCATTGAGGTACTTGATACTTGCAGGGATTTGCTTGAGAATTACGGAGGGCATCACCAGGCTGCAGGAATTACTCTAAAAGCGGAAAATATCCCTGAACTTCATGACAGAATAAACAATTACCTGTTTGAAAATTACCCTGATGACCTCTTTATCCCGAGGGTTAATATTGATTTTAAGATAGAATTGTCTCAAATAAAAGAAGATTTCTATGATTCTTTGAGAATGCTTGAACCATTCGGAATAGGTAACCCTCAACCGGTATTTTTAAGCGAAGACGTAATTGTGGAAAGCGATGTTGATATTTTAAGCGATAAGCATATAAGATTTTATGTTTCTGATGGACTTCACAAATTTGTGGTTATAGGGTACAACCAGGTTAATCGGGCTGAAGAGATTGAAAAATTCGGTTCATTAGATATAGTTTATACATTGGATAAAATCAGGTGGAACACCAAACAATACTTTCAGTTAAATTTAATAGATTTTAAGGTTAGATGAAAAAATTAAAGATAATCAGAATTGTTTTAATTATCCTAATATTTTTATCGGTATTTGCGGTTATATTAAATTTTTACAAACCCCCTAAAATAAAGATTCAGGACGACACAAAACCTCCCGCAGACGCAAGTATGCTAATTGAAAACGGCAAGCATGAACTGTTTTCTTCGGGGAAAAGGTTTGCTCGTTTTACCTATAAGCAGGCAGTACAGAAAAAAAAGGTTTTGGCAATTGAGGGAGTACAGGTTTTTTTCTACTCCAATAAAGGGCAGTTAAATGCACCCAGTGCTTCATTCAAAGAAGGGATAATTTATTTTGATTCGGAAGTAAAGGGGTTCCTTCCTGAAAAAAAAGCGACAATTCTTGTTTTGCCGCCCAGCAGATTAAAGGATAAAAGGTTGTTTGGCGATAACGGGATAACCATTAATCTTCCTGAATTTTCAATCAAGGGAACTCGATTTGTGTTTAATATAGGTGAAAACCTTTTAACTCTAAAAAAAGATTCTAAATTGTTTTCTCAAAGTTTTAACCTGACATCTTATTACAACACCTCTTTTTTAAAAGAGATAGGGGAGTATTATTTTTTTAAAAATGTTGTTCTTTTTGAAAAAAAAGATAAGATTTCTGTTTATTCAGACACTGTTAAGATTGTTGGAAGCGGGGAAAAGATGTATTTTGGCGGTAGGTCTATTTTAAAAGGTGCCAATGTTGTACTTTTTTTTAATGACGGTATATTACAAAAACAAAAGCAGGGCTATATGCTAAAGGTAACAGGTAGATTTCGGTTTAATTCTCAAGGGCTAACCGGACAGGGGGATAATGCTACGGTAAGTTTGGATAGAGTAAAAACCGATTACTTGAGATGCAATTATTCTTCCTATGTTTTTTCAGGTGTAAACAACATAATGAGAGAGGATAAAAACTCTGTTAAAGGAGATAATCCCTATCTCTACTCTAAAATAGGTTTCAAAACAATAAAAGGTGATTCTTATTTGTTAGAAGGAGGGGAGTTAAAGGTTTTTAATCCTGTTTTGAAGGATAAAGGCTTTTTCCTCGTATCCTCTAATTGTTTGATAGATGAAAAAAGTGAAATAAAGTTTCCCTTTCCCGTTTACGGTGTGTATAACGATTATAAATTCACGGGAAGTTCTGCTTATTTAAACAGGAGAATAAAGGTTATCAAAAACGGCAAAATCGTGTCCTTGACTGATGAAAGTGACAATATACATGGCAACGTAATAGAGTTAACTCCCGTAGGTAAAATAGTAATAAAGGGCAATGTTTCAGCAGAAAAGAAGATGAGGAAAGGTGCGTTAGGAAATATGTATTGTGATTATATGGAGGTAACACATAAAATCAAGCGGGCTTATATGGAAGGCAAGGTTAAGATCTTTAACGGAAATTTAAAAGCCTATCCTATGAAAGCAGTTACTTATAAAAACTTTTCTCTACTTTTTGACTGTAATTTTACCGTTGAAGGCAAGTTTTCAGGTTTTGCAAGAGTTATAGTCGTAAATTTTAACTCCAGGTATTCTTATCTTTTTTTCGCAAAGGTAAAAGATGTTAAAGGCAATACTCTTCAGGGGGATAAATTGACTTTAGACAATGTAACTGATAGAATTTTTATTGAAAAAACTAAGCAAACAGGCCAAGTTGAGGTAAAAATAAAAATATGAGCCATACTTTAAAAGCGGACAATTTAAAAAAGAAATTCGGGGAAAGGTTAGTTGTAAACGGGGTGTCTATTAAAGCAAAAACAGGGGAGATAACCGGTTTATTCGGGCCTAACGGAGCAGGTAAAAGCACGACCTTTTATATGATTGCCGGGTTATTGGTTGCCGACGAAGGGAAAATTTTTTTAGACGATTATGACCTAACCGATTTTCCGGTTTATATGAGGGCAAGAAAAGGCATAGGGTATCTTCCGCAGGAACCTTCGGTATTCAGGGGATTAACCGCTGAAGAGAATATTAAATCTGTTCTTCAATTTCGGGATTTAACCGAAAAGGAGGTTGAGGAGAAAACAAAGACCCTTTTAGAGGAATTCGGATTAACCCACATTGCCGATACGAAAGGCGGTTTTCTTTCGGGAGGTGAAAGGAGAAGGGTAGAAATTGCAAGGGCATTAGCGTCAGACCCTCTTTTTATTCTTTTGGACGAACCCTTTGCGGGAATTGACCCGATAACCATAATAGAATTGCAGGATATCATTGTTAAACTCAAAAACAGGGGGATAGGCATTATACTTACCGACCACAATATAAAAGATTCCTTGCAGATTACTGATAAGGCATTTATATTATCTAATGGAAGCATATTGAAAGTCGGTACCCCTAAGGAGATTGCCAAGGATGAGAAAATTAGAGAGATCTATTTGGGAAAGGGATTTAAGTTAGATTAATGGCTTTTATAGAGCAAAATTTAAAACAAAAACTTGATTTGAAACTTTCACAAAAGCTTGCTTTAACTCCCGCTTTACAGCAGGCTATAAAACTTCTTCAGCTAACCGTGCCTGAACTTCAGCAGGAAATAAAGAAGGAATTGTTGGAAAATCCTTTGCTTGAAGAAGTAAGAAATAGCGAGGCAACCCCTGCTGAATCTCCTAAAAAAGAGGAGAATACTGATCTCTTGCATGAAAAAGATATTAACATAGAGGATTTTTTCAGGGATTACTTTGATGACCAATATGTTCCTAAAAACAGGAATAAAGAGTACGTTGACAAAGATATTAACTACGAAAATTTTATTTCTAAAGAACAATCTCTTCAAGAGTACCTTGAATGGCAGGCGGGGATAAATATAGAAGACGAAGAGGTTTATAATACTGTTTTAATGATAATCCCTTATCTTGATGATAACGGTTACCTTAAAGTGCCGAAAGAATTAAAGGTAAAGTACCGAAGCGTTGTTGATTTTCTGGCAGACGAATTGAACATAAAAAAGAAATTAATTGAAAAGGCGATAAAAGAGATAAAGAAGTTTGATCCAACCGGAGTTGGCGCAACCTCAATTGAAGAGTGTTTGTGGCTTCAATGCGAATATTTAGGTTTCGGAGAAGACGGTATTTTGAAAGATATGATTTACAATCACCTTGAGGATATAGCCGCTAACCGTAACGAAAAGATAGCGTTGTCTTTAAATATTAGCGAAGAAGACGTGTTGAATTATGTTGATTTTATAAAAAAACTTGAACCAAAACCCGGGAGAAAGTATTCCAGTGAAAAGACACAGTATATTATTCCTGACGTTGTGGTGTTTAAGATTGACGGGGAATACTATGTTGATTTAAATGAAGACGGGATACCGGGGTTAAGGGTTAACAAGCAGTATGCCGAGATGCTTAAAAACAGGGACAAAATAGAAAAAGAAACTGAAAATTACATAAAAGAGAAGTTGAAATCCGCTTTGTGGCTTATAAAAAGCATCTACAATAGGCAGAAAACTATTTTAAAGGTTACAAAGTCTATAGTAGAGAAGCAAAGGGATTTTTTTGATTTCGGGGTAGAATATATGAAACCTCTTATTTTAAAAGACATTGCCGAAGAGTTGGGCATTCACGAATCTACCGTTGCAAGGGTTGTTAAAAATAAGTATATGCAAACACCGAGAGGGGTTTTTGAGTTGAAATACTTTTTTTCAAGTAAATTAGCCACGTCGTCGGGGATAGATGTATCGGCAATGGCTGTTAAGGAAAAGATAAAAAAGATAATTACAAACGAAAATAGACAAAAACCCTATTCTGATTCCGAAATAGTTAAGATTTTAAAGTCCCAGGGGATTAAAATTGCAAGGAGAACGGTGGCAAAGTACAGAGAAGAGTTAGGAATAGAATCTTCATCTAAGAGAAAAATTTATTATAGGAGGAATTATGAAAATTGAATTTGTAGGCAGGGGAACCGAAGTAACAGAGGCTTTAAAAAAGTTTACTGAAGAAAAACTCGCAAAATTATCCCGTTTTACGGACAATATCTTAGATGTTCAGGTCAGGTTTATTGTGGAAAGGCACAGACACACGGCTGAGATAGTTATAAAGGCAGGGCATGAAAAGGTTGTCGGCAAGGAAACCACAAACGACATGTACGCCTCAATCGGAGGTGCATTGGATAAGATTGAAAGGCAATTAAAGAAAAATAAAGATAAATATGTCTCAAAAAAAAAGAAAGCACCCGCTAAAGAAGAGAATTTTTTTACCCTTAATACATCTCACGGCGAGGAAGTTGTTATTTCTCACAGGAGAATTGAAAGCGTTAAGCCTTTAACTAAAGAAGAAGCGATAATGGAGATGGAGAATAACGACGCTGATTTTATAGTTTTCAGGGATGCTGAAAACAGGGAAGCAATGAGTGTTCTCTATAAAAAAGATAAAAAAAATTATCATTTGATAACGCTTGATTAGGGGATTTCATGGGGAAAAACAAAATCTGTCTAAGAGATTATGTGAAAGAATCGTGTGTTTTTGAACTGTTTGAGGAAGATAAAACAGAGGTTTTAAAGTCTCTTGCTTATAAGTTAAAAGAATTAGGTTACGTTGAAAGGGAAGATGACGCTGAAAAGATATTCAAGTTATTGGTTGAAAGGGAAAAGTTAGGTAGTACCGGTATAATTAAACATATTGCCATACCACATTGTAAGGCTGACGAGATAAATACCGATATGGTAATACTTGTTGGATTTTCCAGGAAAGGAATAGACTTTGCGTCTCATGACGGTGAGCCTGTACATATTATTTTTGCAGTTTTTACCAAAAAAAATAAAGTTACTCTGCACTTAGGTGCTCTGGCCGCAATTTCCCGGCTTATAGGTAAGCATTCAATTTCATCAAGGATAGATGATTTTCTTTCCGGCGAAAAATTATTGGAAATTACCGGGGAATGTGAGTATGAATTCTAAAATTTTACTTTCGGAATTGATTGCCAATGTTGAGGGGGATAGTACCGAACACATTGTTTTTGAGTATGTTGCTGGCACTTCTCATATTGAAAAAAAGGAATTAACGGTACCGTTACAGTACCAGTATCTTGATAAGATTCTTTTAGGGACGCAAACCTGTGTTATACCTGAAAGTTTGATTGTTACCGAGCAGGATGGTTTGGAAAAACTTCTATCTTATTCCAAACATAAGATCCACAAGTTTTTTAATTTAATGGACGAAAGAAATGTCTCTTGTTTGCTGGTTTGCAATAAAGCCGAGGTAAGCAGTGATATTAAAAAGAGAGCTGAAAAATTTGCAGTGCCTATACTCAGGACTACGCTTCCTGCAAGGATAGTTGTCTCAACAATACTTGATAAAATACACAATACTCTGGTGGAAACAAAAGTCATTCATGGTAGTATGATTGATGTTTTTGGGATGGGGGTTTTGTTATTAGGGAAAAGCGGTGTTGGGAAATCAGAAACTACCCTTGAACTTCTTTTAAGGGGGCATAGGCTTGTGGCGGATGATCTGGTTAAGTTGTATAAAGGCAGGTTAGGAAAAATTGCCGGGACTTATTATAAAAAACAGGCTTTTGGTTTGATGGAATTAAGAGGAGTTGGTATAATAGATATAAATAACATATACGGTCCATCTGCTTTAAGGCCTGTAAAAGATCTTGATATAGTAATAAGACTGATAAGTTGGGAAGAGGAGAAGGAGTTGAAAAAAAGTTCCAGGCTTACTGAACGGGATATTGAAAGTTTTGAGAACTTGCTGTCTACGGGAAGTTTTATTTCAGAAAAAGAAGAAGATTCCGTTTATGAAATTTTTAATACGAAAGCCTATTATAAAGAGATTCCTGTAGGTCCCGGGAGAAATATTGCCACAATTGTTGAAGTTATAGTAAAGAATTATTTAAGTCAGATAAATAGGCTTTAGCCTGACGGGGGATTGACATGATTGGAATTATAGTTGTTACACACGGGAATTTAGCGGATGTTTTAATTCGAACCTGTTTTAAGATTATAGGGAAAAGGGAAAAAATTGAATCTTATTCAATTCAGTGGGAAGATGACGCAGATCTTGCATTAAAGGCAATAGAAAAAAAAGTAAAAAAACTTGATGACGGTGACGGTGTTCTTGCCTTAACCGATATGTTTGGCGGAACACCTACAAATTTAATGATTTCCCTTTCAAATAAATATAACTTTGAGATAGTGACCGGGGTAAATTTGCCGATGATAATAAAAGCCGCTACTCTACAGTCAAAAGAGCTGGATTTAGGTGAATTTGCGGCAAAGATTAAGAACCAGGGCCAGAGAAATATCTACAGAGTAGCCGAGATCCTTTCTATGAAAAAAGGGAAATAGTATGATTGAAAAAAAACTTGTCTTGAAAAATAAATTAGGGTTGCATGCAAGGGCCGCAGCTAAACTTGTACAACTTGCCGACCAATATGACTCTGAAGTAAAGATACTTAAAGACAATGTTGAGGCAGACGGGAAAAGCATATTAGGGGTATTATTGCTTGCAGCACCTGTAGGTACTGAACTCACATTTGTTGTAAACGGTGAGGACGAGGAGGACGCAATAAAAGCAATAGAGGATTTAATAGAAGATAGGTTTGGGGAAGAAGAGTAGTTATGTCTAACAGAATTAAGTTGAAAGGTACCGGGATTGTACCTGATGTAGCGATAGGCAAAGCTGTAGTATTGGAAGACAAAACAAAGATTATTATCCCTTTTTACAATATTTTAAAAGAATATATTGACGATGAAGTTGAACGTTTTTTAGACGCCTTAAAGCAGACCAAAGCACAAATAGAAGACGCTAAACAGAATTTAAATTCAGATCTTGAGTCAACTCACCTTTCTATTTTCGATACCCATCTTTTAATATTAAAAGACCAATCATTAATTGAGAAAACGGTTAATTTGATTAAAGAAAAGTCTGTAAATTCAGAATACGCGTTTAAAGAAGTTATAAAAGGAATAATTGCTAAATTCAAGGGGATGGACGATGAATATTTTAAACAGAGAAAAGAAGACCTGGAGGATATTGCTACAAGGGTTATAGCCAATCTTATCAAAAAAGACGTTAACAAGCAGCGTGAATTTGAGCAGGATACCATACTTGTAGCCAAGGTTATCCATCCTTCCGATCTATCAATTCTCTATAACGGAAAAGTTGTGGGTATCGCTACTGATTACGGTGGGGTAACTACTCACACTTCTATTATAGCGAAGGCTTTAAATATTCCGACAGTGGTAGGATTGCACAACGTAACTAAGGTTGTGTTAGACGGCGATATGGTAATTGTAGACGGAATAGAAGGGGAAGTGATAGTTAAGCCTCAGGAAAATGAAAAAAGCGTTTACATAGAAAAGCATCAGAAAAGGCTTGATTTTCAAAACAGTTTGCTTGAGATAGCCAGAAAACCGTCTATGTCTTTAGACGGAGAATCGGTTGATTTACTTGCAAATGTTGAGGTTGCAGAAGAGTTTCCTGCCTTGCAAAAATTTAATGCAGACGGGGTAGGTTTATATAGAAGTGAATTTATATTTTTAAAATTGGCTCCTAAACTGCCGTCAGAGCAGGAGCATTATGAGTTTTATAAAAAATTATGTTCTCAAGTAAAAGGCGAAGTTACCATAAGAACATTGGATTTGGGAGGAGAAAAATTTTTCCACGAAGTATTGGAGAAAGACGAGCAGAATCCTGTTTTAGGTTTAAGGGCTGTTAGGTTTTGTTTAAAAAGAAAAGATATATTTAAAACACAATTGAGGGCGATTTTAAGGCTTTCAGGTGAAAATACGAATGTAAAATTAATGTTCCCACTTATAAGCGGGGTAGACGAATTAAAAGAAGTACTTGATTTTTTAGAAGAGACAAAAGAAGAGATGAAACATGAAGGCATACACTTTAATGAGGATATAAAAAAAGGGATAATGATAGAGGTCCCTTCCGCCGCCGAAATTCCGGATCTTTTAGCTAAGTATGTTGATTTCTTTAGCATAGGCACAAACGATTTAATTCAGTACTGTCTTGCCATTGACAGAAACAACGACAAAGTCAATTACCTATACAAACCCTCTCACCCGGCGGTTATTAGAATGATTAATAGAATAATTGAGGCTGCTAATAACTCCGGTATTGATGTTTCGATGTGCGGGGAAATGGCAGGTAATCCTAAATTCACCGTTATGCTTTTGGGAATGGGGTTAAGGAAATTTAGTATGAGTCCGAGAACAATTCCTTTGGTTAAATCTATTATAAGAAACGTTAAAGTGAGCGATTGCAAACATATTGCCGATAGGGTATTGACCATGGAAAGTGCATCTCAAATTGAAAAACACATTGAGGCTGTTAATCACAAGTTAATTCCCGATTACGAAAAGTTAGCAAAGGTCAAGCTCTAAATACTTGTAAAATTCAAAGCCTATACTATAATTATTCCTTGAAAGTAAAATAAAGGGAGTATCCATGCCTAAATTTAAAATAGAAACCTGGGGTTGCCAGATGAATGAATACGATAGCCAGAAAATGGCGGGTATTCTAAAATCTTACGGGTACGAACAGACCGATATAGACGAAGAAACGGATATATTTATCTTGAATACATGCAGTGTAAGGGAAAAAGCGGCACATAAGATTTTCACAAGGGTAGGGGTGATTAGAAAAAACTACGGAAAAGAAAAGATAATAGGGGTTACCGGCTGTGTAGCTTCACATGAGGCTGAGCAATTATTCAAAAAAATACCTAACCTGAATTTTGTTTTAGGGACGAGAAGCGTGCATTTAATTGAAAAAGCGGTAAAAAAATCCATTCAAGGCAAAAGGTTCTGTGATACGTCAGACCACCCGGAAAGCCTTGAAATAAACCCTGAACTTGTTGACAGGGAAAGAAAGGTCAAGGCTTATGTTTCAATTATTGAAGGTTGCGACAACTTCTGTACATACTGTGTAGTACCCTATACAAGGGGAAGGGAAAGGTCAAGGCCTTTAGACGATATAATTGAAGAGATTAATTTTGCTATTAAAAATTATGGAATTAAAGAAGTTGAACTTTTAGGGCAGAATGTGAACTCTTACAACTATAACGGGAAAAGATTCAAAGATGTTTTGGTTGAGGTTGACAAAATAAAAGAATTAAAAAGAATTCGATTCTTAACCTCTCATCCCAAAGACTTTAATGAAGAATTGGTCAAAGTTATAGCATCTTCTGACAGGATATGCAAATATGTTCATTTGCCTATGCAGTCAGGTTCAAACAAGATATTAAAACTAATGGGAAGGAAGTACACGAGGGAAGAGTATCTTGAAAAGATAGATATGCTTCGTTCTTACATACCCGATGTTATCATTTCTTCGGATTTTATAGTTGCTTTTCCCGGAGAGGAAGAGGAAGATTTTTTACAGACAATGGACGCTATATACAGAGTGCAGTACGACAATATTTTTTCTTTTAAATATTCTCCTCGTGCAAAAACTGCGGCGTTAAGGTTGAAAGAGAAAGAAATTCCTAAAGAAATTGCGGATAAAAGGCTGTTTGTCCTTCAAAAGTATCAGGAAAAGGTACAGGAAATCAAACACAAAAATATGGAAGGAAAGATTTATGAAGTGCTTGTTGAAAGTGTTTCCAGGAGGGATAAAACAAGGCTAACCGGAAGGACGGAAGGAAACCATGTCGTTAATTTTGAAGCAGGCAGGGGAGAAGATCTAATCGGCAGGTTTGTAAAAGTTAAGGTTATTTCTTCAACCTTTACAAGTCTTAAAGGCAGGCTGGTCTAAACAAACCTTTCGTTGACTTTTTTGAGTTTTTGCTTATATTTTATATGAAAAAAGAATACTTGAATAGAGAGGTTGATATGTTTGTTGAGGTTGAATTAAAGGAATTGCTTGACCACCCGTTAATAAATTCTCCGGTTCTTGTTTTAAAGGAAAAATCAGGCCACAGATACCTTTCAATGAAAATAGGGTTAATTGAGGCAAATACCATTGCAAATGAGGTTGAAGGTGTAATAGCCCCGAGGCCTATGCCTCATGATTTAATATGCAAACTTATTCAGAGTTTTGAGGCGGATTTAAAGGGAGTGTACATTAAAGAAAGTGCCGATAATGTTTATTTTGCCGTGATAGAACTTGAAAAAAATAAACAGGTTATATCGATAGATTCCAGGCCTTCCGATGCCATTACCATTGCCATAAAGTATAAGAAGCCTATTTTCATAAACGAAAAACTCTTGAAAAAACACTAATTTCAAGGCAATCATATGGAGATAAAATTAAAATCCTGTAATGAAAGTGAATGCTTGATTTTTACCGAAAAGTTTAAAGCAGTCCCCGATTTTTTAAATTCCTTACTTACTTCCGGAAAATCAATATATTATATCGTTGATTCCGAACTGTTAAGGTTTGAAGAATACAAAGGCATGCTTGAAGACAGGAAAAAGTTTGTGTTTGATGCAAATGAAACTAATAAAAACATAGATACCGTTTTAAGCATACAAGATTTTTTATTGAAAAACAGTGCCGACAGAAAAAGCCTTGTTATTGGCATAGGCGGAGGGATAACCCTTGATATTACAGGCTTTGCAGCTTCAATTTTTATGAGGGGGATACCATTCGGTTTTGTTCCTACCACTCTATTGGCAATGGTAGACGCTTCCATAGGCGGGAAAAACGGGGTAAATTTTAAGGGGTTTAAAAACTACATTGGGACATTTAATAATCCTGATTTTATCCTGATATCTCCGTTTTTTTTGAAAACATTGCCGAGAAGGGAGTTTAACGTAGGTATTGCTGAGGTAATTAAATACGGCGCCATATATAAACCGGAACTTTTGGATTATCTTTTTTCAAAATTTAACGAATTAAACCCGCAAAATGAAAGAACTTTGTCATATATCATAGAGCAATCGATAAAAACAAAGGTTGAGGTCGTTGAAATGGATTTTAAAGAAAGCGGTTTAAGAAAGATTTTGAATTTCGGCCATACTTTAGGGCATGCCCTTGAAAGGTTAAAAATGGTAAGTCACGGGGAAGGGGTTGCCGCGGGAATGGTCTTTGCTTCTTTTTTATCCTTTAAAAAGGGGTATTTAAGCGAATATGAGTTTGAAAAACTCTTGAAGATTATCTCTCTGTTTAAGCTTCCCGTTTTCATTAAAGGTGTTTCAATTAAGGATTTATTGGATGGTATATCGGGAGATAAAAAAAAGGCAGGTACTAAAATTGACTTTGTGCTCTTAAAGGGTTTAGGAAAACCTGTCATAGAGAGTATGGATTTGTCTGAGATAAGGAGAGGTCTTGAAGATCTGCATAAGTGTTACGGAAACTGATATAAAAAAGGTTAAAGAAATATTAAAAAGTTATGATTTTTGTGAATTAAGGCTTGATTTAATAAAACCGCGGTTAGGGGAATTGAAGGAATTTTTCTCAATAAACAAAAATGTTATTGTAACCTGCAGGGAAACGGAAGGAATTGATAGAATAAAATATTTGAAAGAGGCAATTAAATACTCTCCCGAATACGTTGATATTGAGTTTGAAACCGAAAATCCCGTGAAAGAAAGGCTAATCAAGTTGTGTGACGATTATGGCGTAAAAAGGATACACTCTTATCATAATTTCAAGAAAACACCTGAATTTGATTTCCTGAAAAACATAGCGGAGGAAGAATACAGATATTTTAATCCTTCAATCCTAAAAATAGCAACCTATGTTAATAATGAAAGAGACAACCTTACTTTGCTTTCTCTCTTGAAATTGAATATTCCTCTTGTTGTCCTGGGAATGGGTGATTTAGGTAAAAAAACAAGGCTTTTTGCCCCGCTTTTAGGCTCTCGGTTTACCTTTGCAAGTATAGGGGGGAAGGCTGCGGCTCCCGGACAGATAGATTACTTTAAGATGAGTGAATTTTATGATTTTTTCGGAGAATTATTCTAAATGAAACGCTATGCGGTAATCGGTAGGCCTGTGGCGCACAGCAAAAGCCCCCTTATGTTTAATTCCTTTTTTAAAAGAAATAAGATAGACGCCTATTATTCCCGTATAGCCTCTAACAACCTTGAAGACACCCTTGAAACCTGTAACCTTTTAGGGGTTAAGGGAATAAATATAACCATGCCTTATAAAAAAGATTTATTAAAAATAACAGACTCCGCAAGTGAAGAGGCTATGAAAGTTGAAGGGGTAAACACTTTGGTTTTTGATGGGAAAACAAAAGGCTTTAATACCGATATATTCGGTGCATTAATCCCGTTGAAAAAGGCTTTAAGAAACCTTAAGAATAAAAAAATCCTCGTGATTGGAGCGGGAGGAGCGGCACGAGCAGCCTTATTTGCATACAAAAGAGAAGGGGCTGAATGCTTTGTCTCAAATAGAAGCGAGGAAAGAGGAAGACAAACCGCTTCAAGGTTCGGAGCGGAATTTATATCTTTTGAAGAGATAGACGGTGTATTAAATAGTGTTGACGCAGTTGTTTACACCATCCCCGTGAAAATAGATATAAATATATCATTAATGAAGAGGGGTGCAGTATTTTTTACCGCTATATACAAGCAACATTTTTTTAAGGAAGAATGTGAAAACAATAGGGTTATCTATATTTCAGGGGAAGAATGGTTGATTGGACAGGGTAAAGTGTCCTGTTCAAAATTCGGTTTTAACTGTAACGATAGTGATTTGTTTATCAGGGAAATTAAAGGAAGAAAATTAGAAAAAATAGCGTTAATCGGGTTTATGGGAAGCGGTAAAACAACAATTGGAAATATTTTAGGAGAAAAAATCGGTTACGATTTTATAGACCTTGATAAGGAAATTGAAAAAGGTGAAGGGAAAAATATTCCCGATATCTTTAAAAGGTACGGAGAAGGTTATTTCAGGCGGCTTGAAAAAGAATATTTGTTAAAATTTAGCAGAGAAAAGAAAATTTTATTAGCGACCGGGGGAGGGATTTTAACTAATAAGGACTGTTTTCAAGAACTAAACAACTCTTACTATAATATTTTTCTATGCGGGGATATCAAAGAGTTCTATAAAAGAACTGCAAGATCAGACAGGCCTTTGAGATTGGATTTTAATTCTTTTCATAGTCTTTATAAAAAAAGGATTAAAGATTACTACGGAGTTTCGGACTTAATTCTTAATACCTCAAACAAAGATTTGAACACTTCGGTTGAAACTATTTATTACGAATTAGGTAAACTTTTAAATTCGTAAAACAGATTTAATTTCACAAAGTTTTTTTAATTTTTTTCTTGTATATTAGGAAAATGTGATATTATAATCTGCGGAAGTGCGAAAGGACTAATTTGTATAGGTTAATCAAAAATAAATGTTATGTTTCGGAGGAATTCAATGAAAAAGGTTTTGATTTTAGTATGTGCGATTTTAATGGTTTCATCTTTAAGTGTTCTTGCTTTGAATAGGAAAAAGGGAGATATCGCTCACGGCAAAAAGATCTTCAGGGAGCAGTGCAAGGCCTGTCATAACGGTAAAAAAGCAAAGAAGTTAACCCCTGCTTACAAAACAAGGGCACAGTGGAAGAGGTATTTGAAAGATAATGCTAAAAAGTTAAATAGAAAACATGATAAAGCAAACATTAAGGTTAAACTTTCCGAAAAAGACATCAATGACCTCTGGTCTTTCTGCTATGTAGGAGCGATGGACTCGGAACACCCTCAAACCTGCGATTAATAGACAAAATTTAATATAGGGGGAGCATTCCCCCTTTTCCCATTTTTTTAAATTTTAGGGAGGTTTTTATGTTCAGGAAGTTTTTATTTATCCTGATTATGTGCGTTTTTTCACTTTTTGGCTTCAAATCTTATTCTCAGACAGTCACCAAAAAAGAGTTGGAAAAAAAGATTAAAGAGTTGCAGGAGCAGATTAACGATATGCAGGATGACCTTGACGATATGTCTGACAGGGTTGACAGAAACGAACAGCATACCGTTATGGACAAAATCAACTTTTCTTACGAATTAAGGTCGAGGGCGGATTCTCTTCATTATACCGATATGAGGGTTATGCCTGATTGGGCAAGCGCTATGCTGCAGTTGTGGGCTTTTAACAGGCTTGCAGTCCCTGCGGGGCAGATAGGGGGAACCCTTTACGGTGAAGGTTCAGGTTACACATTTAACCCTGCTTTTGCACAAACTTACGGCCAGGTTCTTCAAGGGATGATGAGTGCAATGGTTCAGATGGGTTTTGTTTCCGCAAACGGTTTTGTAGATATGAACGGCAACGGCCAGTTTGATCAATACGATATGCCTTCAATCGCAGTTAACTCTTTAGGCGTGCCTTATTTCTCAGATAAGTTCGGTGCAGCTGATTTGCCTTTATATCAGATGATGTTTAACGGTATCTCTCCGAAAGTTGATAATAACGATAATGCAGTAATGTACTCCACAAGATTAAGAATCAATATGGCTTCCAAGATCAATGACAATTTAAAGTTTATGGGCAGGATCACTATGTACAAAACATGGGGTGACGGCGCCGATATGAAATTCTACAACGGACAGATGAATTCAATGTTAATTGACGGCCTTGACGCATCTGTACCGACAGACGATAAGTTAAGGGTTGAAAGGGCATTTTTTACCTACTCGGGGGATAATTGGCATTTCTCTGTAGGAAGAAGGCCTTCCACCGACGGATTGCCTATGGAATACAAAAATTATTCTGTTGTAGGCGGTTCTCCTATTGCTACTATAATCAACTGGCAGTTTGATGGTATTAGTCTGGGATTTAACCTTGAAGACAAGATGGGAATACCCGGATTTACCTTTAAGCTATGTTACGGCTTAGGTTTTGAATCAGGTTGGGGCAACTCATATTCAACTTACAACAATCCCGATATTAAAGATGTTCACCTTGCGGGTTTTATTTCAAACCTCTACAGGACTGAAAATTTCAGGGTAACCTTAAGCTATGCGCATGCTTTTGACGTAACCGACGGTTTTACCGGAACGGTTGTTATGCCTTTTACCGTAAACGGTGTTGATATTAACAACGACGGGAATTTTGACGAATACTATCTTGCGGCGAACCCGGGAGGCTACGTATCAAGGTTGCAGCCTTCAAACAACATAGGTTCAATTGACCTTGCCACATTATTGGTTGAAGGAAATTACAAGGGTTTCAAATACTTTTTCTCTTACTCGGAAAGCTGGACTAACCCCAGCGGTGTTTCCAAAAACCCGATGATGGCTTTCTGGGGCAAAGACGCTCTCTTAAATGACAACGGCGGACAGGAAAAGCATAGCGGAAACGAAGTATGGGCAGGTTTGATTTATGATTTCTCAAACGGTGCAAGGTTAGGTATTGAATACAACCATGGTTCTAAGTATTGGTTTAACTTTACAGGTGCTGAAGACAATATCGCTGGCAGCAAGGCCGCCGTGAGAGGTTCAGTTTACGAGATCTACTATATCTATCCCTTCTTCGGCGATAAATTCTTCTTAACAACGGGGTATCAGCATTATGACTATGATTATACCGGGAGCGGAAGCCCGTTAGGAGCGCCTAAGAAAATTGAAAATGTAACGGCATTTGACACCTTAATGCCTGTTTATGACAAGATTGACAATATCTATATGAGTTTAACCGTTAGGTATTAATAATATTTTGGGAGGGGAAATGAAAGAAACATTTAAATGGGTAAGGTTTTTCTCGTTACTCATTGTGCTCCTTGCACTTACCGTGCATGTCGCTTTTGCGGACGACGATGACGACGAGGATATGAATCCTCCTCATTACTACTACATTCAAAAGTATGAGGGGACAAAAACATGTTTGAAGTGTCACAGAAAAGAAGCGGAAGATGTATTCCATTCACTTCATTATCAGTGGAGCGCAAAGGCTCAGGCAAGTGATTTAATCGGTATTAAACCGGGAACAAAGGTGGGCAAAATTGATAATATCAATGATTTCTGTACCAATCCGGTTGCTCCGTGGATTGACAGGTATGTAAACAAAAAAGGGAAAGTCATTGTTGACGGGTGCGCAAAATGTCATATAGGATTCGGTAAGAAGCCGTCCGAAAAGATGACTGAAAAGGAATTGGAAAACATTGACTGTTTGATGTGCCATGCTCCCGGCTATTCAAGAAAAGTAGTAAGAGATAAAGACGGCACCCTTCATTGGGTACCCAATATGGATCCGGAAGTTTTGCTTCTCAGGGCAAAAAATGTCAGAAAACCTACCGCGGCAATGTGCTTAAAGTGTCATGCAGGATCAGGCGGCGGCGCTAATTACAAGAGAGGCGACATTGAAATGGCACATTACGATGCTGACGAGAATTTAGATGTTCACTTTGCAAACGATATGTCCTGTATTGATTGTCATACCACAAAAAACCATAGAATTGCAGGCAGGGGTGTTGACCTTCTTGCAAGGGATCTTCCCGGGGAAAAGGTTGCATGCGAAAACTGTCACGATGCCGAACCCCATGACAGCGATATTTTAAACAAGCATACTCAGAGTGTTTACTGCACAACCTGTCACATACCAGATTATGCAAGGTATGACGCAACTGACCTTAACAGGGATTGGTCAAGGAACGAATTAGAGAAAAACGGAAAACACGGAGAAATAAACACATTAAAGAAGCATGTAAGGCCTGTTTATATGTGGTGGAACGGAAAATCTATAGCCCAGGATCCTCATAAGCCTGCCAAAGCGGTTAACGGCTATGTAAAAATGGTTTATCCCGACGGTTCTATAAACGATCCTAACGCTAAGATCTATGCTATGAAGAGACATATTGCCAAAATGCCTATTTTAAAGAAAGAAAGGTTAATCCTTCCGATTAACGTTAATACTATCTTTAAAACAGGCGATGTTAATAAGGCGGTTATAGAAGGAGCCAAAACATATTTTGGGAAAGACATAACCTCAAAAGACTATGAATGGATTAAGGTTGAAAGGTATATGGGCCTCTTCCACGAGGTTGTAGGTGGAGACAAGGCCTTGAAATGTCAGGATTGCCACGGCAAACATGGCAGAATGGATTGGAAGGCTTTAGGATACAAAGGCGATCCTCAGAAATTCGGCGGAAGGTTTGATAATAAAAAGCATAAAAAATAAATAGTCCGATAAATATGATAACTTAAGCGGGGTTTTATCCCCGCTTTTTTTATTCATATATTTGTTTTTTGTTTATCTTTTCTCTGAGAGAAGTAAAGAATTTGCTCCTGAAGTTATAGTTTTTTCTATAAAAATTATAGCACAGGTACAGAAAAAGATGCTTGATTATAGATTTTAAATGCTAAATTGGATAAATAAAACTCCTTTTAGATCAAAAAGATACCTTCCTGTCCCGTCCTGATATAGGTTGACACATAAAACCTAAAATCGGGAGGGAAAATGAAAAAAACCTACATTCGCTACAGTGAGGCATTCAAAAGGCATGTGGTGAAAGAAATTGAAGAGGGAAAATTCAATTCACTACAAGAAGCAAGGGAAAAATATGGTATAAAAGGACATTCCACTATTACCTTTTGGCTAAAAAAATACGGCAAAGAACACTTATTGCTAAAAACGGTCAGGGTAGAAATGCAGGATTAACAAGACACAATCAAGCAATTAAAAAAGAGAATCAAACAACTTGAAAAAGCCCTTGCGGATGCTTAAGGTTAAGCGAAGTAATCAATCAGGCTTACTTTGAAGTGCTATGCAAACAGGTAGGAATAACCGACATAGAAGGTTATAAAAAAACTCGCAAAGAAGCCAAAGGGAAAAGGACGAAGATTAAGTCAGTCAATATCGGTAAAAGCCATGTGTAAGAAGGCAGGAATAAGCAGAAGCGGGTTCTACAAAAGCCGTAAAGCAAAAAGCTTGCGTTCAAAAGAAGAAAGTAAAATCCTTGAGCTTGCAAGAAGCATAAGGCAACTGCACCCGTACATGGGTTGTCGTAAAATATACGCCAAAATAAAGCCTGAATTAAGGCATTACAGCATACAAATAGGCAGGGACAGGCTATTTGCAAAACGACATGCTAATAAGGCGTAAAAGAAACCCTGTAAGGACAACAAACAGCAACCACAGGTTTAAAGTTTACAAAAACCTTGTAAAAGGCAAAGAACT
>JALWHA010000235.1 GCA_027038695.1 Acidobacteriota bacterium | reverse complement strand
TTTTTCACAATCTTTTATAGGTTTAATAAACAGTTTTCTATGGGTTTTTTATATTTTCTGCTAAAATAACCTTGCTATGATATACGGCAAGGTTGTAGGCTCTGTATGGGCAACTCAAAAGGTTGAAGATTTAAAAGGATTGAAATTCCTTATTGTTCAGCATTATTCTGTTAAAGGAGAGGCTTTAAACAGTTTTACCGTAGCAGTTGACGCTGTAGGGGCAGGGGCAGGAGAGATGATTTTGATGGCACAGGGCTCTTCTGCAAGGCAAACCCCTATTACAAAAAATAAGCCTGTAGATGCTGTTATAATGGCAATTGTGGATAAACTGGAATTTGAACTATGAGTGTTGAAAATATTGTTCAGGAAATTTTAAAAGAGATTGAAGGGGAAGACCTCGAAAATTTAATAGTTATAGGAAGCGACCACGGAGGGTATGAATATAAAGAGTTTTTAAAATCTTTTTTAAGTGATTTAGGTTATTCTGTTTTAGATTGCGGATGTTATTCAAAAGAGTCTGTTGATTACCCTGATTTTGCTTATAAAACAGGCAAAGAGTTTTTTTGTAAAAGTGCTAAATTCGGTATTTTTATTGATGGTGCGGGAATAGGAAGCGCCATTGTTTTAAATAAAATTAAGGGTATAAGGGCTGCACATTGCTCAAATACTTTTGAGGCTTACAATGCGAGGGCGCACAACAATGCAAACTTTTTAACATTAGGCTCAAGGGTTATAGGCACAGAATTAATGAAGTTGATAGTTGAAAAGTTTTTAAGCACAGATTTTGAAGGCGGAAGGCATTTAAAAAGGGTTAATAAAATAATAGAGATAGACAATGCTAATAGGTAAGGTTGTAGGAAGTATCTGGGCAACAAAAAAACTTGACAGTTTTGAGGGAAAGAAACTTTTAATAGTTCAGCCTTTTAATGAAGATATGAAACCTGAGGATAAATTTATTGTTGCGGTTGATACTGTTCAGGCCGGAAAGGGTGATACAATATTCTATGCAACAAGCAAAGAGTCGGCTATACCTTTTAAAAACGACAAAATGCCTGCTGATGCGGCAATAGTGGGTATTATTGACGGTTTTTCCCTATGATTTTATGTAAAGTGTTAGGCAGTGTTTACTCTACAAAAAAGAATAAAAACTTTAAAGGGTATAAGATTATGCTTGTAAGGGAGATAACCCCTTCGGGAAGTTTTAAAGGAAAGCCTTTTCTTGCAATAGACGCCACAGATTCTGGAAAAGGCGATACAGTACTTGTTATTAAAGACGGCGGAAGTTTGCAGATAATAACAAAGTCAAAAGACATCCCCGAAAATGCTATAATAGCAGGGGTTGTTGATGAGGTTAATTTAGAGGTGTGAGATGAATAAGGATATTTCAAAGATTGTTGAAGAGATACTTTCCTCTTTTGATGAAACTGAAACAAAAGGTGAAACTTTATCGGATGTAGATTTAGACTGGCTTGAATTTGACAACTCTTCCCCTGATTTGCTTTACTGCGACATTGAGGAAAATTACTGTGTTTTAAAGCCTAAAGAGGCTATTGACAATTTTATCAAGGTTAAAACAGATAGAATTACCCCTGACGGTGCCTTTAATGTAAACATATCTCACTTAATAGACCATACCCTTTTAAAGCCTGAAGCAACCGTTCAGGATGTGGTTAACCTCTGTATGGAAGCAAAAAAGTATAAGTTTGCCTCTGTTTGTATAAACCCCTGTTTTGTAAAAACCGCTGCGGAGGTGCTGGCGGGAACTGAGGTCAAGGTTTGCACCGTTATAGGCTTTCCTTTAGGTGCTACCACAAAAGAGGTTAAGGCTTTTGAGGCTAAACAGGCTATTGAAAACGGGGCTCAAGAGATAGATATGGTAATAAACATCGGCTTTCTAAAATCAAAAAAATACAATGAGGTTTTAGAAGATGTTAAATTTGTAAGGAAAGCAATAAATGGAAAGATATTAAAGGTTATTATTGAAACCTGTTATTTAACAGAGCAGGAAAAGATTAAGGCTTGCGAACTTTCAAAAGAGGCAGGGGTGGATTATGTAAAAACATCAACAGGCTTCGGCAAAGGCGGGGCAACTGTTGAAGATATCCTTTTAATGAGAAAGGTTGTAGGAAGGGATTTAGGAGTAAAGGCTTCAGGGGGAATTAGAGACTTTGATAAAGCCATTGAAATGATTAAAGCCGGGGCAACAAGAATTGGAGCAAGCGCAAGCGTTAAGATTGTGAATAGGGAAAAAACAGATACGAAGGGTTATTGATCCCGAAAGGGTATATATAAATTTTTTAGGAGGATTTAATGGCTAAGTACAGGATTGCATGGCTTCCGGGAGACGGAGTGGGAAACGATGTTATGGAAGCCGCAAAGATTGTCCTTGATGCTTTAAAACTTGATGCAGAGTATATTCACGGCGACATCGGCTGGGAATTCTGGAAAACAGAGGGAAATCCCCTTCCCGATAGAACAATAGATTTGATGAAAAAAACAGACTGCGCGCTTTTTGGTGCCATAACCTCAAAGCCGAAAGACGAAGCAAGAGAAGAGCTGGCTCCCGAATTAAGGGATAAGGGTTATGAGTATTTTTCACCTATTGTAAAACTAAGGCAACTTTTCGACCTTGCCGTTAATATGAGGCCTTGCAAGGCATACCCCGGCAACCCGTTAAACTACAAAGACAATATTGACCTTGTTATCTTTAGAGAAAACACTGAGGGAATGTATGCCGGTGTTGAATTTTACCCTGTTAAGGAAGACCTTAAGAAAGCCTTTTTAAAATATAATAAAAAGATGCAGAGATTTATGGATGTTCCGAAAGACGAAATTGCAGTGTCGACAAGGATTATGACAAAAAAAGGCTGTGAAAGAATAGTTAGAGCTGCCTTCGAGTATGCAAAGGAGACTGGAAGGTCGACTGTTACGTTAGTTGAAAAACCTAATGTGTTAAGGGAAACAGGCGGATTAATGACAAGGGTTGCAAGGGAAATTGCAAAAGATTATCCGAATATAGAGTTGTGGGAAACAAACATTGATGCTATGTGTATGTGGCTTGTTAAAAACCCGGAAAATTATAGCGTACTTGTCGCTGAAAACCTTTTCGGAGATATTATTTCCGACCTTTCAGCTCAGTTGGTTGGTGGTTTAGGTTTTGCTTCTTCAGCAAATATAGGTAAAGATTACGCAGTGTTTGAACCTACTCACGGTTCTGCTCCTAAATATGCGGGCAAGTATAAAGTAAACCCTATGGCAATGCTTTTAACATCTAAATTAATGCTTGAGTGGTTGGGAGAAAAAGATCTTGCTTTAAAACTTGAAAATGCAATTGCAACCGTAATAAAAGAAGGTAAAGTTAGAACTTATGATATGGGCGGAAACAATACAACTTTGGAAGTTGCTGAAGAAGTAGCAAGGAAACTTTAATATAAGGGAGAATTTTTCCCTCTTTTTACTTATTTATTAATTTTTATTTGACTTTTATTGTCTTATTGTTTTTAATATTAGGGACAATTTATCAAGATAGGGAGGAAGTATGCAGCCAACATACAAACCGAATAGAAGAAAAAGAAGAAAAACTCACGGATTTTTAGTTAGAATGAGAACTAAAGCCGGAAGAAAAGTAATAAATGCTAGAAGAAGAAAGGGCAGAAAAAGATTAGCCGTATAAATTTTGTCTTTAAAAAAAAGATTTAGGCTTAAAAAGAGAAAACAATTTTTAGAGGTTTACTTTAAAGGAAAGAAATTTACAACCGAACATCTTGTCATTTATTTTCTGCCTGATAGAGATAGTAAACTTTTCGGTTTAACCGTCTCGAAGAAGATCGGAAAAGCCGTAGTTAGAAATAGAGTAAAAAGGTTGTTAAGGGAAGTGGTAAGATTACGTCAGGATTTTTTTCCCGATAATATTTGGTACGTAATAAATACCAAAAAAAAAGCTAAAAGTGCTAATTTCAGAGTATTTGAAGGCGAGATCAATACTTTTTTAAGTTGGATTAATGAAAAAAATTTTAATCTATTTAATTAAAGGTTATCAAAAATTTATTTCCCCTTTATTTCCCCCCAGTTGCAGGTTTACCCCTACCTGCTCTAATTATGCTTTGCAGGCGATTGAAAAGTACGGGGTTTTAAAGGGGGGATACCTTGCTTTAAGAAGAATATTAAAATGCCACCCGTTTCACCCGGGAGGATACGATCCATTAAAATAGAAGGAGTAGATGATGGATAAGCGAACGGTAATTGCAGTTGTCCTTGCCATTGCTTTTATAGTTTTTTGGCAAAAATTTGTAGTGAGTAAGTATGTTCCTAAAAAGAAGGTTGCACAATCCAGTGTTTCGGAAACCGATTCAAGCAAGGTAGATTTAAAACTCAATAAAGACAAGAAAGGTGTCGGTAAAAATGAACTTAAACAAAATAAAAATGAAAATGTCGTAATAAAAACATCTACAGACGATTTCTTTTCAGAAAATTCATCTAAGGAAGTCAAAGATTTTGTTCTTGAAAATAGATTTTTAAAGGTAGTTTTTTCTAATAAGGGCGGGGTAGCAAAATCCATTATTTTAAAAAATTACAAAGAAAAAAACGGTAAAAGTTATGATCTTGTAAATAAAACTTTAGATTATGATAAACCTTTTACGCTTTATGAAGGTGATAAATCACTTGAAAATATTGTTTTTGATGCTCAATTAAACGGCAATACAATAACTTTTTCTTATGAGAATAACGGGGTTTTAATTAAAAAAATATTCAGGCTTGAAAAAGATTATATGCTTGATTTCTCTGTTCAAGGTTTAAATAATCCGTACATTTCTTTAGGCGCCGGGCTAAATTCATCTGAAAAGGCTAAGAGTAGGTATTCTACCGAAGACGAGATTGCTTACTTTTATGACGGCGACATTGAAAGGGTTAAGAAAAAGAAAATTGAGAAGGTTAAATTACCTTCAGGTGCAAAGTGGGTTGCTATTGAAAACAGGTATTTTGCTAAAATATTAACCCCTTATAACGGTTTTAGAGACCTGAGGGCCTCCCTGTACAATTACAAAGAAGGAAAAAAAGAGTACAGCGTGTGTTCTTTAAGTGCTTCTTTAAAGAAGAAGTTAAGTGGACAATTCTATTTAGGTCCTAAAGAGTACGAGAGGTTGGGAGAGCTTGGGCAAAGCTATAAGGAACTTGTAAATTTCGGATGGTTCGGTGCTTTCGGCAAATGGCTTTTTATCCTTTTGAAATGGCTTAATAGGTTTGTTGGCAATTGGGGCTGGTCTATTGTTATTTTTACAATACTTGTTAGAATAGTGCTCTTCCCTTTGAATTCCGCAGGCTTAAAATCAGCTCAAAAGATGAAAGATCTACAGCCTAAGGTTAAGGCTATTCAGGAAAAGTATAAAAAGTATGGCAATGATATGACAATGAAGGCTAAAATGAACCAGGAACTTCAGGAATTGTACAAAAAAGAGGGAGTTAATCCTCTGGGTGGATGTCTTCCTATGCTTGTTCAGATCCCTATATTCTTTGCAATTTATTCATTATTGTTAAATATTATTGATCTTAGGATGGCACCCTGGATACTCTGGATTAAAGACCTGTCCGCTTATGACCCTTACTTTGTTTTGCCAATAGCTATGGGTGTTACTCAACTTATTGTTCAATTGCTCACTCCGGCGACCGGGGACAAGAATCAGCAGAGGATGATGTTAATTATGCCTATTGTTATTACCTTTGTTTTAATTTACGCACCTTCTGGTTTGTTGCTTTATTGGACGACAAATAATATTTTTCAGATTTTTCAACAGGTTATATTAAATAAACAAATGAAAATTGCTGCATGAGAGGTGAATATGAATCTATCTAAAAAATTATTTTCGGGAAAAGATATTGACGAAGCATTGGAAAAAGCTTCTCTGTACTATAACGTAAATGCGGATTTAATTCATTATACCGTTATTACTACGGACAATTCCCTTTTCAGTCCCCTTGCGGGAGAGGTAACGATTAGGATTGACGCAATAGGAAAGGGAAATAAAAACAAGAAAAAGCCTGAAGGCGCGGTTAAGGCAGAAATTTTATTGAATGACTGGTTTCAAAAGGCTAATTTAAGTGTAAGAGCTGATTTTTCAAGGATTAAAGACGGTGTGGAATTTGAAATTAAAGGCGAAGATGAAGGTTTATTTCTTGAAGAAAATGGCGCACTTTTAGATGCCTTTCAGCATCTTGCTAACAAAGTGTTAACAAGAGGAAAAAATTCCAGACCTGTGGTTTTAGAATGCAGGAGTTTTAGATTTAATAGGATTAAGGCATTAAGGGATATGGCACGAAAAGCGGCAGAAAAGGTTAAGAATTTAGGTAAGCCTTATGTTTTTTCTCCTATGAACCCGGCTGAGAGAAGACAGATCCATATAACTTTAAGAGATGATAAATTTGTTGCAACAGAAAGTCTTGGAAACGGTTTTTTGAAAAAGGTTAAGGTTTACCTGAAAAAGAAGAGATGATTAATACGATTGTGGCAATTGCCACTCCGCCTGGAAAGGGGGGGGTGGGGATTGTGAGGTTGTCAGGTGAAAAATCACTTGATATAGCAAAAAGATTTTTTTCCCCTTTTCCCAAAGAAATTGAGCACGGCAGGATGTACTTCGGGAGATTTTTAGGCAGGGTTGAGGACACAGGCTATTTTGTTTTTTTTAAATCCCCTAAATCTTACACTGGGGAAGACACTGTGGAGTTTCACCTGCATGGCTCTCCCTATATTCTCTACTCTGTTGTTTCAGATATAGTTGATTCTGGGTTTGCAAGGCTTGCAGAGCCGGGGGAGTTTACAAAAAAGGCGCTTTTTAACGGAAAAATAAACCTTGTTGAAGCTGAGGCAATAAATACAATAATTAGTGCCGAGAATCAGTATCAGGCCAATGTTTTATCAAACTTATCAGGAAAACTATCCGGTTTTGTTTTGAGGTTAAAGGAAAAATTAACCAATTCTATTGCGTACCTTGAGGCGGCAATAGAGTATCCGGAAGAAGAGGAAACATCAACCGCAATTGAAAAGTCTCTACCTATAGTTAACGAAAGTTTGAAATCTTTAAACAAGGTTCTTGATGTTTACAAAAAAACAAGGTACTTGCTTAAAGGGGCAAAGATAGTAATAGCGGGAAAGCCCAATGTAGGCAAGTCTTCCCTTTTAAACGCAATAGCAGGCTTTGAAAGGGCTATTGTCACTGATATCCCCGGGACTACTACCGATTCTATAGAGGTGGATATTGAATATAAAGGGATAAAATTTTCTTTTGTTGATACTGCGGGCATAAGAGAAGGACAGGGAAAAATTGAGTCTTTAGGTATTGAAAGAAGTTTTAAAGAGCTTCAAGATGCTGATTTAATACTCTATATGTTTGATACTGACTATAGCGACTATAGTCTCCCGCAAGAAGTGAGGCATCTTAACTTTAAGATAGTAAAGGTAATTAACAAAATTGATTTGAGAGAACCGCTTGGTTTTGACGGAATAAAAATCTCGGCAAAATTAAATAAAGGTGTAAATGATTTGCTTGAAACTGTTTTTCAATATTTCAGTAAAATTGATTTTTCGGAAAACTATATTTTTTCTCAAAGGCAATATTTTGCTCTAAACAGGGCAAAGGTAGTACTTGAGCATTTTTTAACTGAAGCTGAAAACGAATTGTTTCCGGAGGTCGGGAGTGCTATGCTTAACGAGGCATTGGAGTCTCTTGAGTCTGTGATAGGAGAAGTTACCACAGATTCTATTTTAGATAGCGTTTTCGGAAACTTTTGTTTAGGAAAATAAAATGATAGATTTTGATGTTGTAGTTATCGGCGCTGGGCATGCAGGCTGCGAGGCAGGCTATGCTACCGCAAAGTTAGGTTTTAAAACCTGCCTTTTAACAATAAACCTTGATGTGGTTGGCCAGATGTCCTGCAACCCTGCAATAGGAGGGCTTGCTAAAGGGCACATTGTTAGGGAGATTGACGCACTTGGCGGTTTAATGGCAAAGGTTATTGATAAAACAGGCATTCAATTCAGAATGCTAAACAAAAGCAGGGGGCCTGCAGTTCAGGCACCGAGGGCGCAGGCTGACAAGGTTATGTACAGGCTTGAAATGAGAAAACTACTTGAAGAGACCGAAAACCTTTACCTTATACAGGATATAGCAAGCGAAATAGTTGTTAAAAAGGGAGAGGTGTCAAAGGTTATCCTTGAATCTGGAAATGTCATTTCCTGTAAAAAGGTGATAGTTTCAACAGGCACTTTTTTAGGGGGTAAGATTTTTATAGGGGATAAAACCTACCCGGCAGGAAGGACTAATGAGATACCCTCGTTAACCCTTGCAGATAATTTAAGGGATTTAGGCTTTGAATTAACAAGGTTTAAAACAGGCACCCCGGCAAGGGTTCACAAAAACTCAATTGACTTCTCAAAAATGGAAAGGCAGGACGGGGATGTCCCGCCGCCGTTTTTTTCCTTTAACCCCCCAAAAAGGGAAGTAGAGCAGATTCCCTGCTATTTAACCTATACACATGAAAAAACCCACCAGATTATCTTTAAAAACATACACCGCTCTTCCCTTTATTCGGGGCTTATTCAGGGTGTTGGGCCGAGGTATTGCCCTTCAATTGAGGATAAGTTAAAAAAGTTTCCCGACAGGGAGAGGCATCAGGTTTTTCTTGAGCCTGAATCAAGGTTTACCGTTGAATACTATGTTAACGGGGTATCAACTTCTCTTCCTGTTGATGTTCAGTATCAGTATTTAAGAACAATTAAAGGGCTTGAAAATGTTGAGATATTAAGGCCGGGCTATGCTATTGAGTACTTCTCAATAAACCCTTTAAGTCTTAAAGTGTCCCTTGAGTCAAAGGAGATAAAAGGGCTTTACTTTGCAGGCCAGATAAACGGCACTTCAGGGTATGAAGAGGCGGCAGGGCAGGGCTTGATTGCGGGGATAAATGCCGCTTTGTCTTTGAAGGATAGAGAGCCTGTTGTTTTAGGGAGAGACCAATCTTACATAGGGGTAATGATAGA
>JALWHA010000234.1 GCA_027038695.1 Acidobacteriota bacterium | reverse complement strand
CAATAGTTCCGCCTGTCGGGGTGTTTAACTGAAACTGCATTCCCACCTGAGGCTCAAGGCCTTCAGGTAAATCGGATTTAGGCACTTCAAGCAACAGTTCGTCCCTTTTTTCACCGTATGCTTCCTGATAAGGAATTTTTATCTTTTTCTTTTCCCCTACTTCCATTCCCTCAACAGCCTTTTCAAATCCGGGAATAAGTTTCCCTTCTCCGATAGTAAACTCAAGGGGTTCTCTTTCATAAGAAGAATCAAATACTTCCCCACTATCAAGAGTGCCCGTATAATGAACCCTAACCTTGTCTCCGTTTTGTGCTTTGGTCATAAAATACTCCTAAATTTTTTGCGAGGCTAAACCTCAAGTAATGGTAACAGATTTACTTATTAAATAAAAATAAAGTTTTAATTAATTGCCCTACTCCTCAAAAATCAACTTAATTTTAGATATATCCCCTATCTTTTGTTCGGATATTAAATTCCTTAAACTCACAACGGAAGGCAGATAGCCTTGCACTTTCCCGTTTAAAAAATACCTTTTAGCGGAGACAACGGGCGCTATACCCCCTCCGAAATCGTCAACCATAGGTTCAAATCCTTCCCCCTTTTCAAATTGTATTTTGCAACCTTCACACTCATTTACCGCTTTTTCAATCACTTTTTTAAATTCGGAAAGTGCTTTTTCCTCAAAAAAAGCAAAACTAAATGTAAAGTATGCATCTTTAATATCTTTTTCAGATACCACCTTAACCGTTAACCTGTCGTAATTTTTTTCAACTGCTCCTTTTAAAGACTCTGCAAAATCCTTTTCAATACACAAATGTACATGGCTCTCAAGTCCTAACCATTCCTTCAGGGATTCCTTCAATGTTTCAGACTCTATTCCTGCAAGTTTCGGGAAAAAATATTCAACCTCTTCCCCTTTGCAGGCAATAAGCCCTCTTAAAAAACCTTTTAAAAGGATAAACGGACAATCAAAAACCAATTCTACGAACTTCTTAGCCATATCCCACTCCTTTGCTTTTATTCTTTAATAAAAATATAATCCTGAAATTCAAATTCGGCAAAAAAGGTTTGCTTTTGTAAGGCTTTTAAGTAAAATAAAACCGCTATGAAAAATGATAAAAAAGAGATTAAATCACAAAAAAGAAGATTATGGGCAGAGTTAAGCGCTGCAGGTATTCAGTTTCCCGTAAGCATAGGGATAGGCTACTTTATTGGCAAATACCTTGACAAATGGCTTAACACCTACCCTTACTTAACGGTAATTTTCTCTATTTTCGGAGTTGCGGCCGCTTTTATCAATGTTTTCAGGTTAAACGCCGAACTTACAAAACTTGAAGAAAAAGAAAGGGACGATAAAGATGAAAACTGAACGGCTTGTAATAATTGCCAGCGTTGTTTACTTTGTTGCAGGAATTGCCTTTTTTGCATTTAAGCAGGAATTTTACAGTGTTTTAAATTTTGCTTTTGGGTACATTTTAGTAATGCTTAACTTTGTTTACCTTGAGAAATTAACTTTAAGCGTAACTTCAGAAAACGCCTCAAACGCAAAATATATAATACTGATAAATCTTATTCGTTATCCCTTGATAGCCTTGGTTATTTATGGTATTATCCAGTGGAAGAATTTTAGATTACTACCCTTTACAGCAGGGATGACAGCACTTGTTTTCGGGTTATTTCTTTCACCAATATCGGGAGGTATAAAGAAAAATGGGTCATGAAGCGTCTTTAATCACACAGTTTTTGGAACATTTATTGCATATGCACTTACACGACAATGTTGTAATGGGCATAATTGCTTTTTTAATTGCTTTTTTTATTTTTATTATTCTAAAAAAAGAACCTGAAATGATTCCAACACCGGCTCATCAATTCTATGAAGGGGTTTTAAATGTCATAAACTCGATGCTTGAAGACAATATAGGAAAAGAGGGAAAGGAATTTCTCCCTTTTGTTACCGCACTTGCAATATACATCTTTTTGTCAAATGTATTAGGGCTTATACCGGGATTTGTAGCACCTACCAGCAACTTAAATTCAACCGCGGCTTTGGCCATTCTTGTTTTTCTTTACTACAACTACATCGGTTTTAAAAAACACGGCATAAAGTATATAAAACACTTTATGGGGCCTGTCTGGTGGCTTGCTCCTTTAATGCTTCCCATTGAAATTATTTCCCATTTTGCAAGGCCTTTTTCACTTGCAATCAGGTTGTTTGCAAATATGTTCGGAGACCATTCGGTATTTCTTGTTTTCTTAGGGCTAATTCCCTTTATAATTCCGATACCTATTATGGCATTGGGGTTGTTTGTCTGCTTTATTCAGACATTAATATTCGTAATGCTCACAATAGTTTATCTTGCAGGCGCTGTAGCCGAAGAGCATTAATTTAGGCTTTTACGGTTTCCGAAGCCGTAATTATAAATTCTTGAAAGGAGGTTTGTGGTGAAAAAATTCATTTCGTTAGCAATCATTGCTGCGGCAATTCTTTTCGCCGTTAACCCGGCAATGGCATCCGAAGGTGCTGAAGCAGTTGCCAAAACACCCTGGGGCTCAGTTGCGGCAGGTATTTCACTTGCTTTCGCGGCTGCATTTGGTGCTATTGGCCAGGGGAAGGCAATTGTTGCTGCTTGCGAAGGAATTGCAAGAAACCCGGGAGCAACCGGTAATATCAGGACTACCCTTCTTATCGGTCTTGCATTTATCGAGTCTCTTGTACTCTATGTTCTGGTGATTGCGTTCGCAATCAAGTAATTTGCGGCAAAAAAGCCTTCTCATTCCCATCATAACTATAAAATTTGCAGGCACATTGCCTGCTTTTTTTTTTTTTATCAAACCTTTTTATTGATTTTCATAAAAAAAAAATATAATAATA
>JALWHA010000233.1 GCA_027038695.1 Acidobacteriota bacterium | reverse complement strand
GGCAAGAAGAACTTTACCACCCCGACAGGAAAAAGGGGACAATAATGGGTTATTACAAACACAAAGCCTATGACAATGTCTTTCAGTACGAAGGGGAAATGGATATAACCTCTCACGTAAACTTTGACGCCTTAATTCATTACGGAAGAAAGTACGGAATAGAAAGCGTTTATTTTAAAAATCAAAGGACTTTTCTTCTGGATAACGGCTTGTTTGAGGTTTTGAAAGAAGGACAGGAGTTATCTTTGAATGAGTCTTTTCAGTTAAAAACCCTGCTTCTGCCAAATTCAATGGGCGATATTTTCAAGGTTCTTATTCAAGAAAAGTAAAATTAATTATTCCCTTTTATAAAAAATGAACTATAGTTTATAATTATTTGTAGAGATACAATCCGACTAAGGAGGCGATTATGTATTTTAACAACCCCGGGAAGATTGGCAATTTATCCTTAAAAAACAGGTATATAATGGCACCGATTAAAACCGCTTACGGAAATCTAAAAGGTGAAGTGACGGATAGGCATTTAGTTTACTATGAGAATGTAGCAAAAGGTGGAGTTTCTTTTGTTATTTTAGAGCCTGTCAGTATTACCCAAAGCGGGAAAGAGCACCCGAAACAGTTGACAATCCACCAACCTTACAGTGTAGAGAATTTAAAGAAGATAGTTGATGTCCTTCATGAAAACAAAGTTTTTGCATGCTTAAACCTGAACCATGCGGGAAGAGCCGCAAACCCTAAAGCAACAGGAATGAGTGTAAAAGCCCCTTCTCCTATTCCCTGTCCCACAACCGGGCAGACTCCTGAAGAATTGACAGGGAACGAAATCAAAGAGATATTGGAAGGCTATAAAGAGGCTGTTTTAAAGGCGAGGGATGCAGGGTTTGACGCAATAGAGATTCAGGCAGGGCACGGTTATTTAATACATCAATTTCTGTCTGAAAGGTTGAATAAAAGAAGTGACGAGTACGGAAAAGACAAAACCCTATTTTTCAAACAGGTTTTTGAAATAGTGAAAGAGAATAGAGGAAAACTAACAGTATTGGTTAGGATTTCCGCAAGCGAATTTGTTGAAGGGGGCTTTAAGCCTGAAGACAATAAAATTATTCTTGATATGGCAAAAGAATACGGATTTGACGCAATACATTGCGGGCTCGGTAATGCCTGCGATAGCCCTCCGTGGTATTACTCCCACATGGCTTTGCCTGAAGAGAAGCAGATTGAGGCTTTGAAAAAAGTAAGAAGTTTAACCGATATGCCTTTGATAGCAGCCGGGAGAATGGCTTCCGTTGAAAAATTAAAACTTCTTGAAAATGAAAAAATTGCCGATTTTATTGCATTCGGCAGGCCGCTTGTTGCAGACCCGGATTTGCCTGACAAACTAATTAAAGGCAAATTAGAACATATTGTTTACTGCGGTTACTGTCTGCAGGGTTGTCTTGCCAATGTAAAAAACGGAAGAGGTTTAGGTTGTATTGTTAATCCGGAAATTGACAAAAAGCCTATTGAAAAGGTTTCTAAACCTAAAAACATTGCAGTTGTCGGCGGCGGACCGGCAGGGATGAGTGCGGCAATAACTTTAAGCAAAATCAGGCATAATGTTACTCTTTTTGAAAAAAATAGTGAATTAGGCGGACAGTTCAGGCTTGCTCCTTTAGCGCCTCACAAAGAGAGTATGAAAAGGCCTCTTGAATCACTTGTTAGAAAAACGGAAAAAGCAGTTAAAGATATAAGGTTGAACACTGAATTTACGGCTGAAATTGCTGACAATTTTGATATTGTGGTTATTGCCACAGGCTCGGTGCAGCAATTTCCGGAAGTTGAAAACCTTAATTCAGTTTACAATATTACTGCGATTGACTTTTTTGAAGGCAATGCAGAAGTTAAGGGCAAGAGAGTTTTAATTATTGGTGCGGGAATGGTAGGTATGGAAGCTGCCGAACTTTTAGTAAATAGAGGATATGAGGTTGTTATCACAAAGAGAACGGATACCATTGCAAACGATATGGAGATGATTACCAAAAAACTGATGTTTAAAAGGCTTGAGGGGAAAGACAATGTTAAGATTATGCCTAACACCTATGTTTTATCTTTTGAGAAAAACAGGGTTTACTGCAAGGTAGAAGGAAAAAGCGTTTACCTTGAGCCTTTTGATACGGTAATTATCGCTTCAGGAATGAAACCGAAGAACAGGTTGGCGGAAGAGTTGAAAAACAAATCTGTTGATTTATACGTAATAGGCGATGCGGAAAAACCTGCCGATATTTACAATGCTACTCAAAGGGGTTATAATCTGGCAGTCAGTTTAAAGGAGGAATGATATGGCAAAGATAAAGCCTGAAGATTTAGTTGAAGATGTTATACAGAAGTATCCGCAAACCGTAAAGATATTTATGGATTTTGATTTCCCGTGCCTTATTTGCGGAGAGCCTGTTTGGGGCACAATTAAGGAGAACGCCGATAGAAGCGGAATTTCGGATGAAAAGTTTGAAAAGATGATGGAAGCGGTAAACAAGGCTGTTGAAAGAGAGTGAAAAAATAATATTTAATGCTGTTTTTTGCTTTTTTTATTGACACCTGTTCTCGATTTTTTATAATAATAGCGGGGAAGGTTTATGAAAAATAAGTATATTATCACTATTGTACCTGCGGACAGCGGCAAGGTTAAAAAGGTAATCGTATCAAAGAAAGAGTTTCGTTTTCTTGCTGTTAGTGCTATTTTTGTTACTTTGTTTTTCCTCTTTTTGTTTGTCCATTTCATATATACTACCGCACAAAACCAGCAGGTTGCAAAACTTAAACAAGAGGTTGAAATACTTAAAGAGGTGAATGCAAAATATCAAAAAACGGCTGACGATCTTGAAGAAAAACTCAATTATTTTTCCGATAAGGCAAAGAAATTAGCGTTATTGGTAGGTGCGGATATAACGGTTGACGACAACCCTCTTGGCATAGGAGGTTCGGATTATGTTTTTACTCCTTATGCCGAGTATTTAAATAAAGACCTTGACTCTATGGAGGAGAGGGCTCAAAAACTCCTTGAAGGGTACAAGAGATTGGCTGAAATTTATCATAATAAAAATGATATTTTGAGAAAAACCCCTTCAATATGGCCTGTAAAGGGGTTTATAACGGACGGATTCGGTTATAGAATTGACCCGTTTACAGGGAGGCGGGCTTTTCATAAGGGAATAGATATATCCGCAAGAAGGGGAACCCCTATAGTAGCACCGGCTGACGGGATAGTGACCTTGGCCGGGAAAAACAGAGGTTATGGAAATTGTATAGTGATAAACCACTTGAATAATATTGAAACAAGATACGGACATTTAAGGGATATTTTTGTGAAGAAAGGACAGATAGTAAAAAGAGGCGACGTAATAGGTACAGTCGGAAATACAGGGAGAAGTACCGGGCCTCATCTCCATTTTGAAATAAGGGTAAACGGCAAGGCTGTTAACCCGAGGGATTACATGGTCAGTGAGATTATGCATTTCTAATTTTTCTTTTTTGATATAATCAACTTGAAAACTTTTTAAGAAGAGGTAAATATGTTTAATTCTATCGTTACTAAAATTTTTGGAACAAAGAATGATAGGTATATAAAATCAAGATGGCCTATTGTGGAATACATAAATTCTTTAGAACCCGAATATGAAAAATATACCGATGAGCAGTTAAAGGAAAAAATACAAAATTACAGGGAAGTTGTTCAAAAGAGGTATAAAGAGGGTGAAAAACTCCAGGATATTCTAAATGAGATCCTTCCCGATGTTTTTGCTATTGTCAGGGAAACCGCAAAGAGAAGGCTGAATATGAGGCATTTTGACGTGCAGCTTCTCGGCGGGATAGTTCTTCATGAAGGCAAGATTGCGGAAATGAAAACAGGTGAAGGTAAAACCCTTGTGGCGACCCTGCCTGTTGTTTTAAACGCTATAGTTGGAAGGGGCGTTCATGTTGTTACTGTTAACGATTACCTTGCTCAAAGGGACGCCGAATGGATGGATAAAGTTTACGGAGCTTTGGGTTTTACCGTAGGCGTTATTAAACACGGCCTTGACGACCAGGAGAGGAAAGAAGCCTATAATTGCGATATAACTTACGGAACAAACAATGAGTTCGGTTTTGACTATTTAAGGGACAATATGAAGTATTACCTTGAGGACTGTGTTCAGAGGGATTACTACTATGCCATAGTGGATGAGGTGGACTCAATCTTAATTGACGAAGCGAGAACCCCTCTTATTATTTCAGGTCCTTCTGAAGAATCTACCGAAAAGTATTACCTTGCAAATGCCATTATTCCCAAACTTGATCCAAAAGAAGACTATGAGGTTGACGAAAAAGAAAACACCGCTGTTTTAACGGAAAAGGGTATTGCAAAAGCTGAAAAACTTTTGGGAGTGCCAAACCTCTATGACCCGTCCAATATTGAACTGCTCCACTGCGTTGAGCAGGCTCTGAAGGCACACACTCTTTTTCAAAAAGATGTTGATTATATAGTTAAAGATAACGAAGTAATAATTGTTGACGAATTTACAGGCAGGCTTATGCCGGGAAGAAGGTTTTCCGACGGCTTGCACCAGGCGTTGGAGGCCAAGGAAGGTGTGAAAATTCAATCTGAGAACCAGACTCTTGCAACAATTACCTTTCAGAACTATTTTAGAATGTATGAAAAATTATCCGGCATGACGGGAACCGCGGATACCGAAGCTGCTGAATTTAAAAAGATCTATGACCTTGACGTTATTGTTATTCCGACAAATAAGCCTATGATAAGAAAAGACCATCCCGATGTTGTGTACAGAACGGAAAGGGAGAAATTTAACGCTATAGTTAAAGAGATTGAACAATTACATAAAAAAGGCCAGCCTGTTCTGGTCGGTACCATCTCTATTGAAAAGTCTGAGGTTTTAAGCAAGCTTCTTAAGAAAAAAGGGATAAAACACGTTGTTTTAAACGCAAAGCACCATGAAAAAGAGGCGGAGATTGTAGCTCAGGCAGGTAGAAAAGGGGCGGTAACCATTGCTACCAATATGGCAGGTAGAGGTACCGATATTGTTTTAGGCGGAAATCCTGAGATGCTTGCAAAATCCGAGATAGCGACTTTAGAAGCAGGGGGCAAAGAATTAAGCGAAGATGAGAAAAAGGAGATCTTTGAAAAGTATAAAAAGCAATGCGAACAGGAGAAAAAGGAAGTCCTTGAAGCCGGCGGATTATGCATTATAGGCAGTGAAAGGCATGAATCCCGCAGGATTGACAATCAGTTAAGGGGTCGTTCGGGAAGGCAGGGAGACCCGGGAGCATCGAGGTTTTACCTTTCATTGGAAGACGATTTAATGAGGATATTCGGTTCGGATAAAATTTCTGGAGTGATGCAGAAATTAGGCATGGAAGAAGGTGTCCCTATTCAACACAATATGATTACTAAGTCTATTGAAAGGGCTCAGAAGCAGGTTGAAAACAGAAACTTTGAGATAAGAAAGCAGTTGCTTGAATACGATTCGGTAATGAATCAGCAGAGGGAAACATTTTATAAGTTAAGAAGAAAAGTCCTTGAAGGCAATGTAAGGGACTATGTTTTTGAGCTGACCAGGGGGATTCTGGAATGGCTTGAGGATCAGTACATAGGCGACCCTAAACACCCTGACGAATGGAATATTGAGGAGTATTCTAAAAAAATTAAAGAGTACTTTGCTTATGACATTGACCCTGAAGAGGTTAAAAAGACACCGAGAAACAAATTAACCGATGAAATGTACAAAAGAGTTACCGAAGCATACAGCGAAAAGGTTAAAAAGATCGGTGACGAAGAGATGTTCAAGATGCACGAAAGGTTTGTGGCATTACAGTTCCTTGACAGGCATTGGAAAGACCACCTGCTAAATATGGATCATTTAAAAGATGCAATAGGTTTAAGGGGGTACGGACAGAAAGACCCTATTATTGAGTATAAAAAAGAAAGTTTTGCTCTTTTTGAAGATATGATGTCCAGGGTGGAAGACAATATTATTAAGGTGTTGTATTGGATACAGCCGGCAACCGAAGAACAGGTAAAAGAGGAAAAAAGAAAGGCAAAAGCAAAGCAAAAGAGGTTGATTCATGCAAGTTCCAAAGATCAGCAGGCACCGGTTGTGGCAACAATTAAAAGGGATAAGCCGAAAGTAGGTAGAAACGACCCCTGCCCATGCGGCAGCGGTAAAAAATATAAAAAATGTTGCGGAAGGAATGAGAGGTGATTGATGCTTGATAAAATACCTGAAATTGCTTTAACCTTTGACGATGTTTTGATTATCCCGGGATACTCGGAAGTTCACCCGAACGATGTTGACGTAACTACCGTGCTTTCCAAAAAAATCAGGTTAAATATCCCGTTGATTAGTGCGGCTATGGACACGGTGACTGAATCAAGGCTTGCTATAGCAATTGCCCAGTTAGGGGGGATAGGAATTGTGCACAAAAATTTAACTATTGATGAGCAGGCTGAAGAAGTGGACAAAGTGAAAAGGTCTGAGTCGGGAATGATTGTAGACCCGATTACAATTTCCCCTGACGCTTCAATTTATCAGGCAGAAGAATTAATGGCAAAGTATAAGATTTCAGGTGTGCCTGTAACACAATCAGGGAAACCGGGTGGTAAGCTTGTAGGTATCCTTACTAACAGGGATTTAAGGTTTGTAACTGATCTGAATAAAAAAGTCAGGGATTTGATGACTAAAGAAAACCTTGTGACTGTGTCGGTGGGAACAACATTAGAGCAGGCTAAAGAGATACTTCACAGGCATAGAATTGAAAAATTGCTTGTTGTAGACGATGATTTTCATTTAAGGGGATTGATTACGGTTAAAGATATTGAAAAAAAGATTCAATACCCTCATGCCTGTAAAGACGAATTGGGAAGATTAAGAGTAGGTGCTGCTATTGGGGTTACAGGGGATTACCTTGACAGGGCTGACGAACTAATAAAAAAAGGGGTGGACATACTTGTTATTGATTCGTCTCACGGTCATTCGGAGGCGGTTCTGGAAGCGACCAGGATTTTAAAAAAGAAATACCCTGAAAAAGAGTTTGTTGTCGGAAATATAGCAACAGCAGAGGGTGCGGAGGCATTGATTAAAGCAGGAGCAGATGTTGTAAAAGTAGGAATAGGCCCGGGCTCAATATGTACCACAAGAGTTGTGACAGGTTGTGGAATGCCTCAGATAACCGCTATATCCGAAACGGCAAAAATTTGCAAAAAATACAATATTCCTTTAATTGCCGACGGGGGGATTAAGTTTTCCGGAGACATAACAAAGGCTCTTGTTGCTGGTGCAAATTCAGTTATGATCGGGAGCCTTTTTGCTGGTACGGACGAGGCACCGGGAGAAACAGTGTACTATCAGGGAAGAACATACAAAACTTACAGGGGGATGGGTTCTATAGGTGCTATGAAAAAGGGTAGTGCCGACAGGTACTTTCAATCGGCTGATGTTGAAAAAACAAAATTAGTACCCGAAGGGATTGAAGGCCAGGTACTTTACAGGGGCAATCTGTCAGGCATTATATATCAACTAATAGGCGGTCTTCGTTCCGGAATGGGGCTTGCCGGCTGCAAAAATATAAGTGAATTACAGTCAAAAGCACGTTTTATAAGGATTACAAATGCGGGATTAAGGGAAAGCCATGCCCACGATGTTGTAATTACAAAAGAAGCACCCAATTACAGGTTAGATTGATATGTATCAATTTTTGGCAAAAGGCGGTCCCTTGATGATTCCTATAATCGGGGGATTTGTTTTGGGACTTGCTATTATAATAGAAAGGTTTATCAATTTAAGGTACTACAGGGTGGTAAACTCAGAGTTTTTTTTAAGAGTTAAGGAATACCTTGCAGATAAAAAGTTTGATCTTGCACTATCTTATGTTAGAGAAAACGCAAATTCGGTAGTTAAGCCGATATTGATTCAATCTATTGAAAACAGAGACCTGCCGGAAGAGGATTTAAAAGATTTAATTGAAACAGTAGGCAAGAAATCAACAAAGAGATTGGAAAAAAACCTTTCCACTTTATCAACGATAGTGTCTATAGAGCCGCTTCTGGGATTGTTAGGTACGGTAACGGGAATGATTAAGGTGTTTGCCGTTATTTCTGCAAAGGGATTAGGGCACGGAGACCTTCTGGCCAGGGGGATTTCCGAGGCCTTGATAACAACCGCTGCCGGGTTGAGTATAGCAATCCCCTTTTTGATTTTTTACAATATTTTTAATGAAAAGGTTGAAAACATTATCATTGAACTTGAAACCGAGATATTTTCTATTTTTAAGAATTTAAAATGAACTTTAGAGAAGGAAGCGGACGGAAAAAATCTGGTGATTTAATTAATATTTCTCCAATGATTGATGTTGTTTTTCTACTTCTCCTGTTTTTTGCGGTTTCTACTACTTTTAAAGAAGAGGTGGGGCTTCCTCTTACCCTCCCTGCAAGCAAGGTTAAAGCTACAAAAGTAAAACAGAAGAATGTAACTATTTACATAACAAGGGACGGGGCTTATTATATAGGTAAGAAAGAGTTTAAGGACAGCCTGCTTGTTGAAGAAATTAAAAAAGAACTTGAAGTAAGCGAAAAGAAAGAGGTTGTTATCAAAGCTGATAAAGGTGCTAAGTATGAAAGGGTGTATAAGGCTATGGACGCCTCAAGGCAGGCAGGTGCAAAAGGGTTAATGGTTGCCGGAAGTGCAAAATAAGGAGGTTTTATGTCGGATTTTATTGAATTAGCAAGATATTCTGTCAGGGACGAGGCTGAAATAGTTAAGGGTTTTTTGGAAAACAACGGCATTGAGGCTTTTGTTGACGACAGGGGGACTCAGATGATTCCTGAAACATTTGGAGATCTTTCCGTTTATAAGATTGTCGTAAAACCTGAAGATTTTGCTAAAGCAAAAAAATTGTTGGAAGAATACGAGAAAGAAGATTAATGAGATTTGATTTTAAAAAAATTCTAATTGTTTTTTTGTTTTTAAATATATTTGTTTTTTCTTTTGCTAAAACTATTAAGGTTGGTATTTTTTT
>JALWHA010000232.1 GCA_027038695.1 Acidobacteriota bacterium | reverse complement strand
TTAAATCAAGTTCATCAAACTCCTATACGTTCTGGTTGACGGTAAGAATATTATGATAATCGTCTTACCTTTTGTTCCCGATATACAACAAAGGATTAATTTTAGCAAATGATTTTAATCTAACTTTACTCATACACCACCTTAAACCCTTCAGGAATTGTGCAGGATAACCTCTTTACCCCGCCTTTAACAACTCCGCTTAAAGGTTTTAAAAGAATATTTCCCCTCTTTGAGACAATTACTATTTCCCTTTTACTGTTAGTAATAAACCTGACCTCACCTGCCTGTTTAAAATCACATTGTTTTTTCAAATAACACTTATTGTAAAAATCAACAAAAGGCTTTAATTCCACATCCATACCCGTTACCTTCTTTAAATCAAATGGCTTCTTAGTATCAATATAAGCATTTCTGTTGTTATAATCAACAATAATTAACCGTTCCCCGTTATAAAAAGCGTTTATTATCAATTTATTCGTCGGCAACAGAATGTTTATGCTTAACCTTTTATTCAGGTCGGAATGTATGTACAGCCTTAAAGAGTGATAAGGCTTTCCGTCAATGTTTGCGGAAAACGAAAACAGTACCGAATAGACCTCGCTTTTCCCTTCAACAGGCGGTTTAACGCACCCGATTTTAATCAGAAGTAATAAGATTAAACCTATTTTTAACTTCTTTAACATTTGAAATCCCGAAATCTATTGCATCCTGCCAGTACTCTTTTGCCTTATCAAAGTCTCCCTTTTTAAAATAGAGATCACCCATATGCAGGCAGATATCCGGATTTAAAGGAGTTTTTTTATAGGCAAAAAGCAAATTCTCTTCCGCTTTGGCAATATCCCCGTTTTTCAAATAAATATAACCGAGGGTATCCCTGTAAGATGCAAGTTCCGGTTTTTTCTCAACCGCTTTTTTAGAGAGCTCAAGAGCCTTTTTATTATCAATGTTACAGTCAGCTAAAAAATAAGCATAATTGTTCAAAACTGTTGCATCTTCAGGAAACTTCTCGTAAAGTTTTTTGTAAAGCTTCAAAGTTTTTTTAACTTTACCTAAATTTTGATAACAAAGTGCGAGACCGGATAAGTAAAACTTATCGTCTTTAGACAATTTTACACATTTTTCATAATAAATCGCCGAGTTTTTATAATCACCGAAAGAGTAATACAACGCGGACAGGTAATCATAGGCTAAAAGTTTCGGGTTTTTATTCAACAAATTTTCTATTTTTTTAAGGCTGTCTTTGTTTTTAGAAAGCATCTTCAATATATAAAAAGCCTTGTTTGCACCTTTTAAATCTCCCTGCACTAAAAGTGACTCAAACCTTTCTTTAACAATATCAATAGGGGAAAGCCCGTAAAGTTTCTCATAGTTTAAAGTTTCTTTATATGCCTCATTATACTCTTTCATAGCCATTAAAACCCTGATGTAATCAAGGTAAACATCTTGCTGCAGGTTGCCGGGCAATTTCATATTCTTGTCTTTCAAAACCTTCTTAAAATATTCTTTTGCTCTTCCGTAATCGTTTAAATAAGCATACGAGGTGGCAACACAGTACAAAGATATGGGAGTCGGTTTTTTCTGACGGTATTTGTTGAAAACAGTTACAACATCGTTATATTTTCCGGATAATAAAGCAGAAAGGAGTAGCCTATCCCAATCGTTAAAATCCCGATACACCCTTCTTAAGTTTAAACAAAATTTATAAGAAAAAAGGTAAAAGCCGTTTTTAAAACTCAATGTCACAAGTTCCTGTAAAATCCTGGGATTGTTTATGTTCAACCTTGAAAGCCTTTTTAATGTCTCAAATAACTTAAAACTTTCCTGTTTGGTGCTGTAAGCCATACTTGTATAAAACAAGGTATAAAAATCGTTTTTGTAAGAATCCGGAAGATTCTCATAATCTTTAATGATTGAGTCGTAATCCTGAAGTAAAAACTCCTGTTCAATAATTGCGTAATAGATTTCGTAATTTTTAGAAAGTTCAAAAGCCTTGCGATAGTTTTTGAGAGCTTTTTTAACTATTTCGGGAGACTTTAAAACGTTAACAAGGTCTGAATAATAATCCCCTAACCGCAAAAACCCCTCGGGATTGTCAGGATACTCCTTTGTCGCCAATTCAAGGTATTCGATAGTCTTTTCCATCTCGGACAAAGATCGGTAGCAATCTGCCAGTTCAAAATAGATATAAATATTCTTATGATAAGAAAGCGCTTTTTCAAAATAAGGGATAGCCTTTTCACACTCTCCCCTGCCGCTTAACAACACCCCCCGGGTATACTCCTTCAAAGACTTTTCCAGAAGGTTTTTATCATTATTATTTCCGCCAAAAGAAAAACCTGATAACAACAAAAAAGAAAGCATTATAATAAAGCATTTTTTCATATAATCACCTCAAAATTATAAAGTGGAAGAAAGGCTGTAAGCCGAATTCTGTCTCAGGTAATCATTCCTCTGGGATACCGGTTACCCGATACCTCAAGCAGCCTACCCGAAAGCATGGAGCGGGCAGCTCTCATACGCTTTCCTATTTGGCCTTGCTCCGTGCGGGGTTTACCGTGCCTCCGATGTTACCGTCGGAGCGGTGGGCTCTTACCCCACCTTTTCACCCTTACCCCGATTGCATCGGGGCGGTATATTTTCTGTGGCACTTTCCTTCTCCTTGCGGAGACCGGGCTTTCCCCGGCGCACTGCCCTGCGGAGTTCGGACTTTCCTCAAAGGCATAAGCCTTTGCGATTACCCGCCTTTCTTCCTCTAAATATTATACATTTAAGTATAAATTTAGCAACAATATTAAATATTTGAGTTTTCTCACAAAGGGAAAATCTAAAAAGGCATAAAAAAATGGAGCCGGCGAAGGGACTTGAACCCCCAACCTACTGATTACAAGTCAGTTGCTCTACCAGTTGAGCTACGCCGGCTCACGCAAGGAATAAAATACCAAAAATCGGAAAAGATTGCAACTACTTTTTTACAAAGAAAAGACTTAAAAAGCTTCTATGGCTTCTTTCTCGTCTGTGTAATAATCAAATATACTCAATAACTGCGCTATCTGAAATATATCTTTGATCTTTTGAGAGAGGCTTAAAAGTTTCAATTCTCCGTTCCTCTTTTTTACCTTCATTAAAAGACTGACTACCTCACCCGTGCCTGAAGAATCAAGGTAACTTACCCTTGCCATATTCAAAATAATATTTCTCTCACCTCTATCAAGCAGGTCGGTTATCTTTTCCCTTAAAAGCCTGTCACCTTCCCCTATGGTTATCTTGCCTTTTAAATCCAATATAATAACATCGTTTATTTTTCTCTCTTTTATTTCAAGCATTCGGCACCTCTTTGACTTTTTTAATTATCCTTACGACAAATTCCCCGTCTTTCTTTTCAAAGAAAACCCGGTCGCAGGATTTATTTGCAAAGAGAAGGCCCCGGCCCGACGGTTTTAAAATATTTTCAGGCTTTGTCGGATCGGGAACCTCCCCTGGATTAAAGCCGCTTCCTTTATCGCTAACGGCACATTCAAGTATTTTGCCTTGAAAAGAAATTGATACTTTTATCGGCAGGGTTTCGTCTTTCTTGTTGCCGTGCAGGTAAGCGTTAATAAGGATCTCATGAAATCCCACCAAAAACCAATACCTTGAATCTTTGTCAATCCCGCATTGATTTTTAAGGAAAAACTCAACCGCCTCTTCAACGATATTTATAAGTTCAATTTTTGAGTTAATGCTGAAATCAATAGTCCGCATAGTTCTACTTTATAGTTTTCATTAAATTATACAATTCGCTGTCGGTAGAAAGTATAAGCACATTATCTTTTTGAACCGTTTTCTCAAGGGTTTCAAGGGATTTTAAGAATTTATAAAACTGCGGATCTTTTGAATATACCTGAGCGTAAATCTTTGTAGCCTCAGCGTCCGCCTTACCTTTTATCTCCTGTGCTTTTCTATACGCTTCTGACCTTATTTTCTCCAATTCCTTCTGCGTTTTACCGATTATCTCAGCCTTTTTACCCATACCTTCAGAGCGGTACTGTTCAGCTATTCTCTTTCTCTCGCTTATCATTCTCTGATAAACCTTTTTTCTAACCGATTCAACATAGTTTACCCTTTTAATCCTGACGTCAACAACCTCAATCCCGTATGAAGGGGTGATATTTGATACTTTTTTTAATATTTGCCTTGTTATCTTCTCCCTTCCCACTTTTACGGTGAATTCCGAGTTATCAGACATCTCTCCGCTATAGGTTGCCGCCATTTCCATAGGCCTGTTTGTGGTTCTAACAACCTCAATTAAATTGTACTTTGCGATTGCAATCCTTGTCTCCCCGTCTAAAATATCGTCCAATCTGCTCTGCGCCCCCATTTCATTGCCCACGGTTTCAAAGAATTTTAGGGGGTCTTTAATCCTCCACCTTGCATAAGTGTCTATCCATATATATTTTTTGTCCTTTGTCGTAACCTGATTAGCGTCACCGTCCCATTCAAGCCACCTTTTATCAAAGAAATTCGCCTTTTGAATAAAAGGTATTTTAAAATGCAAACCCGCATCTTTAATAGGTTGCCCAACAGGTTTGCCGAATTGAGTTATAACAACCTGTTCTTTTTCGTTAACAACATAGGCGGAAGAAGAGAGCAAAACCAACAATGCCAGAGCAATTACTGTCAATACTGCGGCAAATTTCATTAGTTACCCCCTTTCATTAAGTCAAGAAGGGGAAGGATATTCTTTTGTTTTGAATCTATCACTATAACCTTCCCGTATTTAGGCAATAATTTTTGCATAGTTTCAAGGTAAAGCCTCTCTTTGGTGACCTTTGGCGCTTTTCTATACTCTTTCAATACCTCGTCAAACATGGCCACATCTCCTTTTGCCTCGTTAACCCTTTTCAAAGCGTAACCTTCCGCTTCCTGAATTATCTGCAAAGCCTTACCCTTTTCATTAGGTATCACCTTGTTGTACTGCGCCCAAGCCTGATTGATCATATTCTCTTTTTCCTGCAACGCCTGATTCACCTCGTTAAAGGAAGGCTTAACAGGGTCAGGGGGGTTAACGTCCTGCAACACCACTAACTTAACGTCAAGCCCCGTATTGTATTCGTTACATAGTTTTTGAATCTTTGTTTTGCACTCTTGAGCAATCTCTTCCCTGCCTGTTGTAAGAATCTCGTTAATAGACCTGTCCCCAATAACCTCCCTCATAACCGCTTCGCAAATATTCCTGAAAGTACCTTTAACATCTCTTACTTTAAAAAGGTACTTTACCGGGTCCTTAATTTTATACTGCACACTCCACTCTATTTCACCTATGTTCAGATCCCCGGTAAGCATTAAAGACTCATGCAGATAACTGCTCGTTGAATATTCCGATTTTATCCCCGCCCTTACGGTTCTGAAACCGAATTCTTCCTTTAACTGCTTTTTAACGGGAACCTTTTTTACAAACTCAACCCCGAAGGGGATCTTAAAGTGCAACCCCGGCTGTTCAATCCTTACAAACTTTCCGAAACGTGTAACAACTCCCACCTCGTCAGGTGCAATTGTGTAATAAGAAGTATAGACAAGGATTATTATCGGAATAAACCATAACAAAAACAAAAATTTTTGAGCCTTTTTCCTGTACTTTTCAATATCGGGATTAACCGTGTAAACATCCATAAAGCCTCCTTTTAAACAAGGGGAACAAACCTTACATGGCACAACTGCCTGAATTCAGGTTTCCCTTTGATCTTTCTAATTTTATACAAAACCTGATAAAATCCCTGTTCAACGGGAACCACCATAGTGCCCCCTTCTTTCAGATTCTCAAACAACTTTTCGGGAAAAGTTTCGGCGGCAGCGGTTACTTCAATCCTGTCAAACTTCTCTTTAAACTCCATATTTTTCCCGTCTCCGCGTATCAATTTAATATTTTCAAAAGAGTACTTCTCAAGGTTTTTATTCGCAAGGTTGAATAAAGATTCAAGCCTTTCAACCGAAACGACATTTTTTGCAAGGTATGCAAGAATAGCAGTCTGATATCCGCTCCCCGTACCTATTTCAAGCACACTGCATTCTTTATCCACATTTAAAGCATCTGTCATTAAAGCAACAATATAAGGCTGTGATATTGTTTGCCCGTCTATCAAAGAAAGCGGGGTATCATGATATGCAAAATTTATATCTTCAGGCATTACAAAATCAACCCTGTCTATTTTCAACATAGCCTCAACCACATCAGGGTTATTAACTCCTCTTGCGATTATCTGATTTTCAACCATCTCTTTTAAAGAATAGGCCATCAATTTACCCTTTTAAACCTGAGAATAATAACCGAATTTACCTTAACGGGAAACCGCTCTTTAGTATCCTTGATTACAAAAACCCCGTCAACAACCTGTTCAACCGAATAGAAACTTGCAAGCCCCGTATCTCTATTTACGGTTAAATTCCCGGTTTGTTTGCCTCTTACCGACAATAAAGCCTTTAAGCCGTTAAAATTTGTCTCCTTTTCAGGCATATTAAATGAAGAATCTATCTTAAAAAACACTGAGTTATCCGTAATCTTGTCCACGGAATAGACGACATCCGCTTTTATGTTCGCCTCCCCCTTATAGAACAACTGCTTAACCTTAAACTCTTTACCCTCTTCAACTTCCCTGTTTAAATAGGGGAACAGGTTAAAGTCAAAGCCGTAGCCCTTTTCCATCTCCTCTGTTTTCTTCTTCAAAATATCGGCTACCCTCTTCTTCAGCGTAGTGTCTTTAAAGTTTAAATTATGAATAATCTTTTTCTCAAGCGTTGAAACCCCTTCAATTTTCTTTACCTTCAAATCCTTTCTGCCGAAGGTGTAGAGCAAAGGGGTTGATTTCATTTCAATCAACATTGCGAGAAAGGGGTTATCGGGATACTTTTTATTTATTTCGGTATCAAACTTATTAGCCCCTAAAGGAGAGACTATGCTTAAGGTACCCTTCTTTAAAAGAAAGGATATTGTAAAATGATCTTCCTTCCACTCAACCACCTGCACATCAAATATAAGGTTAATCTCGGTTTCGTTTCTATACGCGGTTAACTTATTTCCCATAACCATCGCCTGATTCTTCTTTACGGTATAAATAAACCTCTCTCCCTTTTTCAGGTTAAGGTTAAGCTTGAAAGCAAAAGAAGAAAAACAAGCGGTTAAAAACAGTAATACCGCTATCTTTTTCATTTACCTCTCCTTCCGACAATCAAACACCCGTTTAACTTGCCGTTAACCCTCAGCCAAATATTGGCGGACAAGGCAGCCATAGTAAAACAACTGTCCGAAAAAAGCAAACTGCCTGAACCGAAGGCAGCCGACAGGTCGTCAAAATGGGAAGAATCCCCGTAAATATTATAATCGTCCATAATCCTTTTCTTTAAACTCTCGCTTTCCTTATAAATTGATTTTACCAAAAAATCACAACTATTTGCCTTTAACTTTTCTTTTTTTACTCTCTTGAAAGCAAAAATAAACTTTTCAAGTTTAAAATTGGTGTAATCGCCATAGTCCCTCGCATAAAAAGAAGTTTCAAAGGAAAAAGGGAAAGACAGTATAGCCACTGCTTTGAACATTTTACCGAATTCAAACGCTATGTTTTTCACCTTTTGCCTGTTTTTGATCATATTCTCTATCTTCTTTTTTTCTTTGCAAATAAAACTTAAAACCTCTGTTTTTGAGGAAAAATCCCTTTCATTTATACTTTTTGCACCTTTTAAGATATCCCTTTTATTGTTCTCAAGAAACAACTTCAAGCCGGAAGGAAAGGTTTTATATGCATTTACAATCATATAATTAACCGTTAACCCGCTCCATGCGAAACAACTTAAATTAAAAAAAACAAACAAAACAATAATCTTTTTCATATCAATACACCTCTATTTCCAACCCGTCAAAAGCAGGCTTAATCCCTTCAGGCAACTCTTTTTCAAGTTGTGAGTGCAAAATCTCGTGAGAAAAATGCGTAAAGTAAGCCATTTTCGGCTTAATTCTTCTAACAAACTCAACAGCCCTGTCAATTGTTAAATGAGAAATTGAAGGGGAATAACGAAGCGCCCCAACCACAAGGGTTTTTACCCCCCTGAACTTCTTAATCTCTCTATCCTCAATAAAATTAAAATCCGTGATATAACCGAAGTTATTAAACCTGAATCCGGTAACAGGCATATCCCCGTGAATAGCCTTTACGGGGGTAACCCTTAACCCGAACAGGTTAATCTGCCTTTCTATTAAGTTTAAATTAAAAGAAGGCTTTACAAGCCTTTCGTCTCTTTTGCCTTCAAATGCGTAAAAGAATAATTTTTTTATATTTGAAATAGTAAACTCGCTTCCCCATATCTCCATAGGCTTTTTCTGTCTAAGATAAAAAATCCTTGTGTCGTCAAGCCCGAAAACATGGTCAGCGTGAGGGTGAGTAATAAAAATAGCGTCAATCTTGTTAATACGATAGATCAAGGCCTGCAACCTGAAATCGGAAGACGCGTCAACAAGGATATTTTTGCCCCTGTGTTCAATTAAAATTGACGACCTCAATCTCTTATCCCTGAAATCCTTTGAAGTGCAAACCTTACACCTGCAACCTATCAACGGCACCCCCATTGAAGTGCCTGTCCCCAAAAACCTAACCTTCACCTTTATTCTCCTTATTGCTTTTTAAATCATATATCAAGTTCAAGGCCTCTTCCCTTGTGAAATTCGGGTCTTCCAATTGCTTCTCCATAATCAAATTCAATACCCTTCCCACTTCTTTTGAAGGGGAAATCTCAAGGATTTTAATCACGTCAAACCCTGAAACAAGTTTAGGAAGGTTTAAAATACTCTCCTTTTCCTCTCTATAAAACCTTAAAAAATCCCCGGCAACATTCAAAGCCTTTTCAAAATTTCCCTCCGATAAAGGCCCACGTGCTGCATTCTTATCCGCAAGAAAAAGAATGACAAGCAAAACCGCATCCTCTCTCATCATATTTATTAACTTTCTGAAAGACTTTTTTGAGTACCCGTTAACCATAAAGTTTAAAAAAAGCATATGCCTTCTCACAAGCAGGTAAACTCTTT
>JALWHA010000231.1 GCA_027038695.1 Acidobacteriota bacterium | reverse complement strand
ATCCGCATAAAAAGTGTTATCCGGGTGGTGGTCAAAGTTAACGGTTTTACCGTAATTTTCAAGTTCAATCCCGCACCTTTCAATTGTGCCGCATTCAAAAAGGATTACAGGCTTCCCCTCACAACGGTAATTCTCTACCACCTTAAAATTTGTAACATACTTTAAAAAAAGATAACCGTGCGGGATAGGGTCCGCCACCAACAATTCAAAACTTTTGCCTGATTTTTCCAGAATTATTGCAAAAGCGGACATAGTTCCTATACAATCACCGTCCGCATTTTTATGGCCGATCAAGATAAAATCATCATTATCATCAATAAATCTTTTAAATTCGGGAAAATCCTTCATCCCAATTCCTCAATACTTGAACGGACAACTTCAAGCCTACCGTCATTGTGAATAATATCCGAAATTTTCTCAAGCGTTTTTGAATTAAGCCTTCCGTCATTTGATATAACCGCAAAACCTAACATAGTTCTCTGCCATTTGTCAAGGTAATCAAGTTCGCCGACCGAAACGTTAAATTTTGACGAAACAGTTCCCTTTATACTTTTTAACACAGCCCTCTTTTCCTTTAAAGACCTGCTTCCCGTCACTATCGCTTCAACAATCAAAACCTGAACGGATATCATTTATCAAGTGTCTTTTTAACCTCAACGGTGATGTATGCCTCTATTTCGTCCCCTTCCCTGACATCTTTCAGGTTTTCAATAGAAAGCCCGCATTCGTATCCCGCTTTTACTTCGGAAGCATCGTCCTTAAACCTTTTCAGGGAAGAAATCCTGCCGTCGTGGATCAATATATTATCCCTGTAAACCCTTACCATTGACTTTCTCGTTATATAGCCTTCCTGCACGTAGCATCCTGCGACAAACCCTATCTTGGGAACTTTAAAAACCTTTCTAACCTCAAGCCTTCCGATAACCTCTTCCTTAATCTCAGGCTCAAGCATACCCTCAATAGCGGCTTTAATCTCATTTGTCAATTCATAAATTATGTTGTGAACCCTTATTTCAACGCCTTCCTGCTCAGCTAACTTCATAGTCTTTTTGTCCGCTTTAACATGAAAACCTACAATAATCGCATTTGACGCGGAAGCCAACAAAACGTCGTTTTCGGTAATAGCACCTACCGCTTTGTGAATAACGTTTATTTTAACCTCGGGGTTTGAAAGTTTGTTTAAAAGCGCGTCAATGGTTTCAACAGAACCCTGAACATCACACTTTAACACAATAGGAAGTTCTTTAACCTCTCCCTCTTCCATTTTCTTGAACAAGTCTTCAAGGCTTAACTTTTTAGGCTGCGTTTGCTGTTTTGAAGACTCGTCCCTGATCTTTTTAACCTCGGCAATCTCCCTTGCCACCTGCTCGCTTTTAACTACATAGAATTTGTCCCCCGCATCGGGAATGGAATTAAAACCCAAAACCTCAACCGGTGTTGACGGAGGTGCCTCTTTTACCTGTTTTCCCAGGTCGTCAAACATCCCCCTCACCTTGCCGTAAGTATATCCGCAGGTAAAAATATCCCCTCTTTTTAAGGTGCCGTTTTGAACAAGCACGGTAGCGACAGGTCCTCTGCCTTTATCAATTTTCGCCTCAATGATATAACCCTTTGCAGGCCTATCCGGGTTTGCTTTTAATTCAAGCATCTCCGAAATGAGAAGGATATACTCAAGGAGTTCGTCTATCCCCTGTCCGCTTTTTGCCGATACAGGAACTGAAACAATATCTCCTCCGTAATCCTCAACAACAAGCTCATAGTCAAGCAACTGCCTCTTTACCATATCCGGGTTTGCTTCAGGTTTATCTATCTTGTTTATGGCGACTATAATACCCACCCCCGCAGATTTTGCGTGGTTTATCGCCTCCACGGTTTGCGGTTTTATACCTTCGTCAGCGGCAACAACAAGGATAACGATATCGGTAACGTTTGCGCCCCTTGCCCTCATCTTGGTAAATGCTTCGTGCCCCGGAGTATCAAGGAAGGTAATTTTTTTACCCTGATGTTCAATCTGATACGCACCTATATGCTGAGTAATGCCTCCTGCCTCTTTTGCCGTAATCCTGCTGTGTCTTATTTTGTCTAAAAGCGAGGTTTTACCATGGTCAACATGTCCCATTAAAGTAACTATAGGAGGCCTTTCTTTAAGTTTATCTTCCGGGTCAGGCTTCTCTAACTCAACCAGTGCCTCATGCTCGTACTCTATCTTATCAACAAGATAACCGAATGCACCTGCAACCTCTTCTATCAACTCAAAATCAATCATCTGGTTTGCGCCGGCATTAACTCCCTTTTCCTTTAACTTTGCCATTATCTCTTTTGTTTTTCTGTTGATTTTTGCCGCAAGCTGCCTTACCGTAGTAAACTCGGAAAGTTCAATAATTCCTAATTCTCCCGGCTCATACCTTTTCTCTTCTTTTTTAACTACAGGTTTTTCCTGTTTTACTTCCTTCTTGGCTGATTTTTTCTCCGCCTTTTTAGGTTTAGAAGATGCTTTCTTATCTTTTTTAACATCTTTTCCTTCTTGTTTTACAGGTTTTTCATTGTCATGGTTGTGATGTTTATATGGTATTTCTTAAATCGTAAAAATTTCAAATGGTCTTTCTGGTTAAAACATAAAGCCTTGCTTACAATAGCTTTTTTCCAAAACGCACTGGTTCTGATCTTTCTTTTTATTGGTATTTCATATACAAATGCTTCTATTGCGGCAATCATAAGCGCCCTTAGTGCATTGGTAGCTATGTTCTTAGGCCCATTATTTTTCAAAGAACATGTAAATAAAAATGAAAAAGCAGGAAATTTATTAACATTCTTAGGATTTCTTGGTTTAGTTAGTATTTCTTTTTCACTCGATGGAGAAAACCACATCCTAGGTCTTACAT
>JALWHA010000230.1 GCA_027038695.1 Acidobacteriota bacterium | reverse complement strand
GGTTAAAATATAACAAAATAGAATTGGAGGATATCATGAAAAAGTTATTTGTTTTTGTCTTGTTTTTTGTTTCTCTTTTTGCCTTCTCTTCAGAGGTGAGGGTTTTTAACGACAAGGTTGTTTATGTCCCGAACAAGCCTTCTTCTTTTATCGGGTTTAACAGCGCGGTAAAGGTTGTTTGCGATAACAAAGTATTGCCTTTGAAAAGGGGTATAAAACCGCCTGAAACATTTTCCCTTTATAAGGTTTATGTTGATTACCTTGATACTTTAAATAAGATTTCGGTTCTTGAAAAGCAAAAACTTTTATATGATAAAGCGTTTGAAAATTTTCAATTTAAAAACAGCAATGATTTTTCAATATTTTTTAAGAATGCGGGTACATATGCCTCAAAGTATGCAAAAATTGAGAATGAGATTGAAAGATTGAAGGTAAAATTTGATAATTTGAAAGATATATTAAGCCCTGCTACTCAGGATAAATTCCCGTTTTATTGTGATTTGCCTAAAAATGCAAAGTCCTTTAAATTAATTTTTAAAGGCATTTATATGAATATAAAAAATAAGTTATTTTTAACTGACAATAATAATGGTTATGTAATAAAAGAATTGGCTATTAAAAACGCAAGCGGGATAGATATTAAAGCCAATAAATTTTATATTTTAAATAGATACGCTATGCAGTATTTTAATGTGATTGAATTTTATCCCTGGCAAATTAGAGAAGGTGTTAAAAATATGCGTTATGCCCCTGTCGCAAAAAGCAAGCCTGCTGCCGCAAGAATTGCTCAACTTCCGGTGGAAAAGCAATCTTCCATGCCAACTCAACTTGCGTCTCGTCTTTATTACCTTGAAAATGTTAACCTTCCTTCAGACGGGATTGAAAAGAAGTTTGATGTAAAGAAGGAAAAGGTGAAAATAAATAAGAGGCTTGTCGTTTATCCGTATACAAATACTAGCGTTTTCAATGAATACTCTTTTAAACTTCCCTTTGAGATTGACGGAAATTTTTGGGAGGTTTTTGCGGGAAAAGAAACTTATTCAAATGTTAGGGGAAGGTTTGATAAGGATAATAATGTTTACAGGGTTTTTGCGGGAATAGATTATTCGCTTGAGGTTGAAAGGAAGAAAATTGTAAACTTCGGGAAAGAAACCGGGTTTTTCAGTAAGACAAAGGTACTTAAAGACGGGTATAAAATTACAATCAGGAACCTCGGAGATAAAGCAAAGCACCTCTATGTTATTGACAGGGTTCCCGTTTCTACAAACGAAGATATTAAGGTTAAAGATGTAGTTGTTGAAGGGGTGAAAGATTACAAAATCGGCAAAAAGGGGAAACTTGTGGCACAGGTTAACTTAGAACCGAAGCAGGTTGTTAAAATAAAGGTTGTTTTTACAATTGAACACCCGAAAGATGTTGAAATAACTTATTAAAGAGGGGTTGATTGAGAGAGTATTTAAGAAGGATTTCAGATAAAGCGGGGGTATTCAGGTTTTTAGTCAATGTGTACCCCCCGTATTTTTTTTCGGGAATTAAGGTTGTCAAGGTCGCAGAAGATTTCAGGTTTTTAAAGGTGAAACTAAAGTTAAGGTGGTACAACAGAAACTATGTGGGGACTCAATTCGGAGGCAACCTTTTTTCTATGACAGACCCCTTTTATATGATTATGCTTATAAAAAATTTAGGTAAGGATTATATTGTGTGGGACAAGTCTTCCTGCATAAAGTTTATAAGGCCGGGTACAACCGATGTTTTTGCCGAGTTTTTTTTGAATGAAGAAATGTTAAATAGAGTAAAAAAAGAGGTTGAAGAAAATGGAAAATCCGAACCTGTGTTTAAAGTGGAAATAAAAGAAAAAAAAGGAGCTTTGGTTGCTTTAGTGGAGAAAAAGGTTCATATAAAGAAAAAATAAACGGTAAATTTTTTTCTTTTTTTATAAATTTTTTGTTGACAGTATAAGTATTCAGGACTATACTTTATTTCGCTTTTTTAATCCAAAACTAAAAATACAAGGGTTTTTTGTCTCTGTAAGGGGTATTTTATTGCTCTTTGACAACTTTATCGTGGGGACGCCGGTTGATGGTAAGCCGCTTGAAAGCGGGGAAGGGACGGCGTCGGGGAAGGGTTTTGTTAAAGTGTTTTTTATAAATTTTTATTAACCCTTGAATTTTTAGGAGGTAGTATGGTTTTGTTTTTGTATTTTCTGGCATTTTGTTTGTTAGGGTATTCTTCATACAAGTTGTATGGCATTGTTGGTTTATTAAGAGGGCTAAATAAGCAAGAAAAGCAATTGATTATTGATATAAGGGATAATTTAAAGCATATAGCGGAAGATGTTGATTTACAGAAAGGGTTAATTGATTCAAAAGCAGTGCAGGACTATCTAACTTTTAAAATAAAAGATATGAATAAAAAAATACTGACAAGTGAAATATTAGACGAAAAAACAAGGTTATCATTAATGCTGGCTGTTATGCGTGCGGCAACACACATAGTCATGGCAAAAACAGTTAACAGAGATGAATTTGAAACAGCAAAAGAAGTAAAAAAGGAAGTGGAAGAAACAATTGATATCTTTTCAGTGCCCGGTGTTTCAAATAACAAGTTGGAAATAGCATTATACGGCACATTGTTTGTAGGTAGTTTTTACATAGTAGTTAAGTATTTTTCTTTTATTCTCACAAGTATTCGGTTTATGTTTTAGAATTTGGCAGTTTGATAACTAAAGGCTTCTAAAATGTTGTCGGTTGTGTTTTTGTGATTTTAAAGATAAATTTGTCAACTTGTTATCTCTTAAAAGAAATAAAGATTTGCCGGTTAATAAAAAAGCCCCGAAAACTTTCGGGGCTTATAATTTTCAGGCAACCTGCCTGATCTGTTCATGCT
>JALWHA010000229.1 GCA_027038695.1 Acidobacteriota bacterium | reverse complement strand
CTTTCTTTTTCAAAGGGCAAACCTATTTTATTGAAAAAGAAGGCAATTCCTTTTCCGTAATATTAAACGGCAAAAAGATTGCGGATTTCAAGGGATTGAAGGCATATTACTCAAACGGGGAAGATGAGGCTGTGTTTGTTTTAGAAAATAAAGAGATTATCTGGGTAAATGAAAAAAGGTACAGGTTTGACATCAAATTAAACCCCATACTTGATTTTGAAAACCCCAAATTTTACAAACTTTTGTTAAAAAACGATAGGTTTGCTTTAATCTGCGGGGTTAACCCTTCGGTTTTAGACACAGAAAACGGAAAAATTTTCAATGTTCCCTCACTTTTTTATAAAAACGGCAGGGGTTTGTTTTTAGTTTCACCTGACAATGTCATTTTCTTCTCAAATTCATTTGTTTACTTTTCAAAGCCTTATTTAATAGCCTATTCAATTAAAGAGAAAAAGCCTGTTTTAGTGAAGAAACTTGATTTTGATTTTGTTTCCTGTTCGGGTTTTAAAGACAATTTCCCATATTTTCAATTTGATTATGAAAGGCCTGTTATTGTTGATGTTGAAAACAGAAAGGTTCAAATAGGGGAAAAAGAGAAAAGCGACAGTGTGATTTTTTACGGCAACATAGGGGATAAAAGGGGATTGAAAATAACACTTGAAATATCTGACAAAGGCTTTACCCCAGAGATAGACGCAGATTTTAGGGTTTGCAGGGGAAACAAACTTATATTTGAAAAACAGGTAAAATCAATAAAGATTAACCTGAACAACCTGACAAGTTTCAGGCCTTTTGTTTTCAGGCAATTGGAAAAGGCAATAGCGGTAAACTTCCCAGATGAGACTATAATTTTGTGCTTAAACAAAAAAGGCGGAATTGATTTAAAAGAAGTTAATGCGGACAAAACTTTTTCAATAGTAAACGGAAGGGTTTTTCTCTTTTAAAGAAGCCACTCGTCTAACTTTTGAGAGGTTGTTTCCGGAAGGTAACTTAAAAATTGCCTTACAACACCTTCCCTGTCTTTTCTCGTTTTAATACCTGTCGGGCTTATTTTAAAATCCCTTGCATAACCGAAAACCTCTTTAAACCCCTCTTTGGAGTTCAGGTTTAACCCCTCGTTTTTTCCCCTTCTGATAACCCTTTCAAGTATTGGAGAGAGTGCAATTTGAAGTGAAGCGCTGTTTAAGGGAAGTTCAAATGTTTCAAAAAATGCGTTTAAATAGTTTTCAAAAACCCTTTCAGGGTGCTTAACCCTCTCTAAAATACCCCCTATGTCAACAAAGGGGAGTATGAGTTTTACAAGTTGCTCAAGGGATATAACCCCTTTTTCAGCCTTTGAAACCTTTACTTTTTTGTAAAGCGGTGATGTTTTGCTTTCTGAAAGTTTAAGGGCAGTATCCGTGGCAGTTTTTTCGGAGTGCTTTGTGTCCCCTATGTAATGCCTTATGTCTAAAAGCAGAGACTTGCTTAAAGGCTTCTGTGTTGTGTTTATAATTGTAAAAAGGTGGGCGGCGGTTTTTAAGTCAAGGTTTAAAAACCCCACAACAGGCACTTCAATATCCGTATTTTCAAGGTAATTGAAAGCCATAAGCCTGTGCTGGCCGTCAAGAATGTAAGCGCATTTTTCTTCAGGGATTTCAAGAAAGCCGCAGTTAACACCGTTTATCTTTTCCGGGATAAATTTTGTCTTGTGATTGAAGTTCACAATAATATTGTTCGGTATTGCGGCGTCTTCGTTTAAGAGGTAAACCGCTATCTCTTTAAGCCTTTTTTTGTCTAAAATCCTCTGCAACGCAGTTTTGTTTTCGCTTGTGCGAGGCTCAATAATTGTTAATTTAAGCAAATCAGACGCCTTCATTTTGAAAAGGTACAAAGGCAGGCCTTTTTGTTTCAGAGATATTGCAAAAACCCTCATCTTTCAATACCTTCCCTTGCTTCGATTCCCTTTTGATAGTAATGTTTAACCTCTTTCATTTCGGTAACTAAATCTGCCATTTCAATTAACTCTTCAGGCGCATACCTTCCCGTTAGCACGATCTCCACTCCTTCAGGCCTTGTTTTTAATAATTCTACTACATCTTTTGTGTCTATAAGTTTAAAATAGATTGCAACATTGATTTCGTCAAGGATTACTATGTCATATTCTCCCGAAAAAATCGCCTTTTTGCACTCTTCAAACCCCTTTTTTGCGAGAATTTTATCTTCTTCGGTTATCTTGTGAACAAAATCAGGCTTGCCGAACTGCTTAACCTTTACAATGCCGTTTGTAAACCTTTCAATTTCCAGCTCGCCGTACTTAACCCCTTTCAAAAACTGGCCAATAAATGTTCTGTACCCGTTGCCTGCGGCCCTAATTGCCAATCCGAAGGCTGCCGTTGTTTTTCCCTTCCCGTTTCCAGTATAAACATGCACATAGCCAAAATGCATTTTTCCCCCTTTTTTCTTTTATTTTACTTGGTTTTAAAGAATAAATCTATTTTTTGATATAAAATTAAACTATGGAAGGGAAGAAGATTGAAAGAAGCGATATTGTTGATTTGTCTGATTACGGAAGGGATGTTGCGGTTTTTATTGCAAAGCCTCTGGCAAGGATAGGGGTAAAAGCCTGGCAGGTTACCGTTTTTCACTTTTTTATAACAATTCTTTGCTGCTATTTTGTTTATAAAGGCATGGACATTTCCCTTGCTCTTGCCTCTATACTTTTAATGCTTAAAAACATTCTTGACGCTGTTGACGGCTCCATTGCAAGGCTTCAAAACAGACCGAGCAAAACAGGGCGGTTTCTTGACAGCAACCTTGACTTTTTAGGCCATTTTCTCCTGTTTATTGTTTTGCCGAAGGTTTCTCTGCCTTTGAAGATTGCGGGCTTTCTTTCTTTTGTTTTTCAGG
>JALWHA010000228.1 GCA_027038695.1 Acidobacteriota bacterium | reverse complement strand
AAATCGTTTATAACCGTATCTATCTGGTCGGTTAAAATAGGGTCTAAACCTGTTGTAGGCTCGTCAAAAAGGAGTATTTCAGGGTTTAAGGCAATTGCCCTTGCAAACCCGGCTCTTCTTCTCATTCCCCCTGATAGTTCCGAAGGGAGCAATTTCTCATTTCCCCTTAAGCCAACAAGTTCAAGGCATTCAAGAACCCTTTTCTCAATCTGTTTGTCGCTTAAATCCGTATGCCTTTTCAAAGGAAACGCCACATTTTCAAAAACAGTCATAAAGTCAAACAAAGCCGCTTCCTGAAAAGCCATTCCGAAACGCTTTCTAATCTCGTACCACTCTTTTTTGGAGAAATTTGTAACATCCTTCCCGTCTATAAAAACCTTTCCTTTATCAGGCTTTAATAACCCGATTATATGCTTTAAAAGGACAGACTTTCCGGTTCCCGAACCTCCTAAAATAACAAGGGATTCCCCCTTTTCTATCTCAAGGTTTACGCCGTTTAAAACCTTTTTTGTACCGAAACTTTTGTAAACATTCTCAAGCCTTATCAAACCCATAATCCCCGCCTAAAACAGTAATTTTGAAAGGAAGAAGTCCGCAATCAAAACGGTTAACGAGGCAAGAACCACCGCCTCGGTTGTTGAGCGGCCTACGCCTTCCGCGCCACCCTGTGTCCTCAATCCCTTATAACAGCCGACAGAAGCGATAATATACCCGAAAGCAAAGGATTTAATCAATCCGCTTACAACATCCCATGTTTCTGTGTACTGATAAACATTTTTCATATAAAGGTAAGGGTTTTCGTGGAAAAGATTAACAACGAGGAAATAACCCCCGTAAATGCCTATTAAATCAGCAAGTCCTACCAGAAGCGGAAGCATTAAAGTGCCTGCGAAAACCCTCGGGACAAAAAGGTAATGGACAGGGTCAACACCCATAACTTCCAATGCGTCAATCTGCTCCGTAACCTTCATTGTCCCTAATTCAGCCGCTATTGAAGAGCCTATTCTTCCTGCAACCATTAAGGCTGTTAAAACAGGAGCCAACTCCCTTGACAACGCTATCCCCACAATTGCGCCTACCATAGATTCAGCCTGAAACCTCTTAAACCCGCCGTAAATCTGCAAAGCAAGAACCATTCCCGTAAAAAGTGCGGTAATTGAAACGACGGGCAGGGAATCAACCCCTATTCTCTCCATCTGCTTAAACCAGTTTTTAATGTCAAAAGGCTTTTTAAAGGTGTATTTTAGTGTCTGAAAATTTAAAATTGCATAATCGCCGCTTGCGCTAAAACCATTTAAAACCCATCTGCCTATACTTTCAAGCCACTTCATCTATAACCCTCTGCTTTAAATTTTCTTTTAATTAGAATATATCTTTTTCAATTAAGTTACAATACTTTTTCCCTTTTTTATCATTCACTTCAAAAAAATGTGATAAAGATTACACAACACCCATGAAAAACCTCTAAAAACACCTCAAAATGTGTTTCTCTGCACGGAGCAACCTTAAACCTTACACATTTTGTTTTGAATAACCCGCTTTGTTTTGTATAATTTTTATGAACAAGTATAAATATCAAATGATTTTTTTTAAAAAATGTTATATTATTATTAAAGATTAAGTACTTTAAGGTTTATATTATGATTTTGCAAGATTATGCAATGGAATTACTTGAAGCTCCTAAAAGATTTAAACTAAATATTATTGATCTTAGTGAACTTTATTTTTCATCAAAAATACAAAAAGAAATACTATTTTTAGATGAAAGATATGAAAAAGAAGAAGCTTTGTTTGATATAAATTTAACAGGTTTAACTATTAAATATACATTTCAAAAACGATTAAGAAAAACGATTTCTTTAGCTAGAATTGATTTCCGTGGGTCACATACAAACCCAAACTACGATCCTAATTGGGAAATACAATAAATTTCTTGCTAATCTAATGAGTAAATATGCTAAATATAGATTCAATAAACAATCTCATATACATATTTACATTCAAGATTTCGATGATAAATGGGCATTCCCAATAAATGAATTTAATATTGTGGAAAAAGAAAGATTGGAAGAGAATTTAATTGAATTCTTAAAACGATTTAATTTTAAACTTCCTGATATTCAAAGGGGAATAAAGAATGAATATTGATAATTTAATAGAAAAATATGTAAAATTTATTCATGAACAGTTTTATGTAGATAAAGTGAAGGTAAATAATAAAGAAATTTTTGAAATAGTTACCCCTTTTCTTGACAGAAGAAATGATAATATTACTTTATATGCTTTTGAGGAACAAAATAAAATTAACTGATGGAGGATATACATTAAATGACCTCGAAATAAGCGGGGTAAATATTTTTAACTCAAAAAAGAAAAAGGAAATTTTACACAGAACGCTTGTTTCTTTTGGAATAAACTTAAATTCGCAGAATAAAGAATTATTTGTGGAGACAACTCCTAAAGATTTTGCTCCGAGAAAACATGATTTAATTCAAGCAATATTAAATATCAATGATATTTATTTATTAACAAGGGAAAATGTTATTTCTATTTTTTTTGAAGAAGTTCAAAAACTATTTGATAAAAATAATGTAATGTATATTTCCAATGTATCAATTAGAGGGACTTCAGGGTTTACCTATAAATTTGATTTTTCTATAGCTAAAAATTACCGTAAATCCCAAAGAGAAGCTTTAATTTTAACTATCAATAAATTAAAACCTCAAAATATCAAGATGCAACTTTTTTCTTTTCTTGATGTACATAATACTGGAAGAGAAAGTGATGATTTTGTAATTATAAATGATATAGAAAATCCTGTTAAAGATAAAGATTTTGAAGCATTTCATAATTATAATATAGAACCTCTTTTATGGAGTAATCCCAAGTATTT
>JALWHA010000227.1 GCA_027038695.1 Acidobacteriota bacterium | reverse complement strand
AAACTACTCATGCAAGATAAACTTTGAAGGTGAAGAGTATGTCTGGAGGGTGAAGATATTTACGGAAAACCATAATAAATATTTTTTAGTATTTATTTTAAAATAGGAAGGAAAACCCTGTGAATGTCACAGGGTTTTCTATGCGGTTGGCCACCTCAGGCGAGCCTAAGATGCGAGGGTGTCTTTATTAGGTGAGCCGTTTTCTGGTAGGCCTTTTTGGGCTTTTTCATTGCCCCCTTCATTTGTATTAGACGAAGGGGAAGAAGAATTGTTTTTATAATCGGTTAAATAAAAACCGTTTCCTTTAAACCTGATTGACGGAGTGCTAACAAGTCTCCTGAAATTGCCGCCGCACCTTGGACATTTAGTGAATGGTTGCTCATTCATTTTTTGTAAAAACGAATCTTTATAGCCGCAATTATCACATTTATACTCGTAAATAGGCATGTTAACCTCCGTAATCTTATATATTGTAATTCTCAATATTAAAAAAGTCAAATAAAAATTTAAAAAATATACACTTTTTCCTATTTTTTTATTTGATGAGTTATTTGCTTAATCTTAACTTAAAGATTTTAAAGAACTAATATATAAGAAAAGCCCTGAATTACTCAGGGCTTACCGCGAAATAAACTATTCTTCAAACTTTTTCATTACAAGGCAGGCGTTTGTGCCTCCGAATCCGAACGAGTTAGACATTCCGTAAACAGGGTTAATCTCCTGATATGTACCCGGCATATAATCAAGGTCGCATTCAGGGTCTTGAACCTCTAAATTTTTCGTCGGGTGCGCCTTTCCGGTGAATAATGTTAATGCAAGTATTGCGGCTTCCAATCCTCCGGCCCCCCCTAAAAGGTGCCCTGTCATTGACTTTGTAGAATTGATTTTTAATTTGTAGGCATGTTCTCCGAACAAATCTTTTATCGCCTTTGTTTCAATCTTGTCGTTGAAATAGGTTGAAGTGCCGTGTGCATTGATATAATCTATATTTTCAGGAAAAATTTCCGCGTCTTTGATAGCCGCGGTCATTGCCCTTTTTGCCCCGCCTCCGTCTTCCGCAGGTGCGGTTATATGATAGGCGTCTCCGCTCATTCCGTATCCGACGATTTCGGCATATATCTTTGCTCCCCTCTTTAAGGCATGTTCCAATTCCTCAAGGATCAATACTCCGGAGCCTTCTCCTATTACAAAACCGTCTCTTTCCTTGTCAAAAGGCCTTGACGCTTTTTCAGGCTCATCGTTTCTTGTTGAAAGAGCTTTCATTTGACTGAAACCTGCAACCGCAAGGGGGGTAATAGCCGCTTCACAGCCCCCTGCAATCATTGCAACCGCGTCTCCCCTCTGAATAATCTTAAAAGCATCCCCAATGGAATTGGTTCCTGTTGCGCATGCCGTAACAACCGAACTGTTAGGTCCTTTTGCTCCTAATCTTATTGAAACGGTGCCTGATGCAAGATTAATAATAACCGATGGAATGAAAAAGGGTGAAACCCTTCTTGGGCCTCTTTCAAGCAAAGTTTTATACTGTTGCTCAATGTAGTTTAATCCGCCTATCCCCGAACCTACTAAAACCCCGATTTCATTGCAGTTTGATTCGTCAATCTTTAGTCCCGAATCTTCCAGAGCAATTTCGCTTGCGGCTATGGCATATTTTATAAAGTTGTCCATTTTTCTTGCTTCTTTCGGGGAAATAAAAGCGCCTTCGTCAAAATTAACCTCCCCGGCGATTTTACTCGGAAAGCCCTCTGTATCAAATTTTGTGATGTGCCTTATCCCGTTTTTACCTGCAAGAAAATTATTGTATATTTCAGCCCTTCCGGTACCCAGGGGGGATACAATTCCAAGCCCGGTAACTACTACCCGTTTTTTCATGATTTTAATTTTTGTGTTCTTCAATATACTTTACGGCGTCCCCTACGGTTTTTATCTTTTCGGCATCTTCATCGGGGATTTCTATCCCGAATTCATCTTCAAAAGCCATAATAAGTTCGTAAATATCAAGTGAGTCAGCCCCTAAATCGTCAATAAAGTTTGAGTTTTCTGTAATCTGGTCTTCTGAAACACCGTCAAGCTGGTTTACAATAATTTCCTTTACTTTTGTTAATACTTCACTCATTCTCTCCTCCTCCAAAAAATTATCTATAGTATTTTAGGGATGAAAACCCCAAAAATCAAGTTTTATATAAGTATTAATTTTTTCTGTATATCTCCCGCTACCACAACTTTACCGTCTAATTTTATAAAAACATCTATTTCGCTTCTGACCCCCACTTTACCGGGTATGTAAATTCCCGGCTCTATTGAAAAGCATATACCCGGGACAAGTTTTCTTTCATCTTTTGTTTCAAGATTGTCTATGTTAACCCCGTTTCCGTGAACTTCTTCTCCTATTGAATGCCCCGTCCTGTGGATAAAGTATTCTCCGTATCCCGCGTCAATAATAACTTTTCTGCAGACATCGTCAACTTCAAAACCGTGAACCTCTTCCCCTTTGTCAAATTTTTCAATAACAAAATTTAATGCGGCATTTCTTGCGTCTCTAACGATATTGAAAACCTTTACATAATCTTCAGGCGGGTTTTGCCCTACATACCCGCACCATGTGATGTCGTAAAATATTGCACCCGGTTTATCTAACTTTGCCCACAAATCAATTAAAACCCTGTCTCCTTCTTTAAAATAGTAAGGGGCGTCAGGGGAAGGTGTAAAATGCGGGTCTGAGGGGTGCTCGTTAATTCCCACAATAGGGTGCTCGTCCATACAGGTTAAGTTGTTTTTGTGAAACTCCGAAACTATCCATTGCTGAAGTTCATACTCTGAAAGTTTCTCCCCTTTGTTAAGCGCTTCCCTTATCTTTTTAAATGCCCTGTTTTTTATGTCCTGAATAATTTCTCCCG
>JALWHA010000226.1 GCA_027038695.1 Acidobacteriota bacterium | reverse complement strand
AATCCATTCGTTCTTTTTATAGTTTTCTTCGGATATGCGGTAAGTCTTATTTGCTTTGTCAAAATAAATTTCCACTCCGAAAATTTCTTTGATAAGTTTAATGTCTCTTTGGAATGTCCGTTGCGAAATGTTAAGATTATAACCGTAAATAGACCCCTGTGTTTCAAGGTGCCACTGTAAATCATCAAAACTTAAAGGGCGTTTTTTCAACTCGTTAAGGATAAAAGTGTGTCTGAGCAAAATTTCGTTGATTGCCATAACTTGAATTTTTTCGGCAAGATAATAAATGTGGACGACAAAGTATGTCGTTTGGCAATTTTTTAATTTGCTAATGTGCTAATTGTTTAATTTTTAAGTTTTTACTCTGTTATTTTTCACTGATAACTTTTAATTGTTTGCCGTCATCGTCCTTATGCTTAATTTATTTCAGCATCTTTATTGTAAATCACGTAAAACAGGGAACTTTAAAACAGAAAGATTCTGAAACGAGTTAAGAATGACTTGGGTAGGAATAAACCGTGTTACTGCACTATTGTATCGTGTGATTATAAACCCGAATTACGCGTTAGAAAAAAAAAGTTTTCACCTTAATTTTTATATTGTTCTTTGTCAGTTGTTACAAAGAACCAAAAATCTCGGTCAAGTACAAAAAATGCTACTGCACGAATCTTTCGTGCAGGGTTTGTTTTTTGCGATTGAATCGCAAATATTTACATCCACACGATACAATCGTGCGGAAACAGCGACTCCGGGAAAAGCGGAAAACGAAACATCGCACAAGCCAAGTCCAATTGCCTCATTTTTCGTTTAAAATCCGCTGACTGCAGACTTTCCCTCGTATTCTCATATGTTTTGCCATTCACGCAACCACAAGCCCGACATTTTGACCTGACCTCAGCACTACTGTAATTACTGTTTGGCAGTAAATCAAATAATTAGCAAATTAATTCATTCGCACATTAAAATTTTAGTTTTAGCATTCTGTTGATTCTTAATTGAGATATATTATAAAACACATTGTTTGCCCGGATGTTATATTTATTCAATACTTTCTTTTGCGTAATTTGGAATTAGTTTTTATCCGGAACGGTTTTATCCACAAGTTTTCAATTTTTTGTTGTTATTTTACGGCAAATTTTTCCGTATGAAAAAGTTAATAACCTTTTTAATCATACTTTCCCTGTCAGGAATAATCAAAGCCCAAACATTTACCGTCAGGGATTTTCAGGATAACATACCGTTAGAAAATGTAAGCGTACTGGTAAACGGCAAAATAGCAGGCGTAACAAACCTGAAAGGTGAAATATCCTTAAAACTGAAAAAAAGCGATGAAGTAACATTTAGCCGTATAGGATACAACACAAAAAAAATAACCGTTGGCGAGATTTGTTACGGTAAAAATGCTGTATGTATTATTTACTTGAAACCGAAAAGTTTTGACTTGAATGAAGTTGTTGTTTCCGCCAGCAAGTTTAAAGAAAACAAGAAAGATGTCCCCGTTTCCATTTCGGTAATACCCGCACGGGAAATTATGGATATAAACCCGCAAAACACCGCGGACATCTTGCAAAAAAGCGGCGAATTGTTTGTTCAAAAATCGCAAATGGGCGGTGGCAGTCCCGTAATACGCGGATTTGAAACCAACAAAATCCTTTTGGTTTTTGACGGAATAAGAATGAATAATGCCATTTACCGTGGCGGGCACTTGCAAAACATTATTACCACAGATCCGTTCGGCATCAGGAAAGTGGAAATTGTAAACGGACCCGGTTCCGTAATTTACGGCAGCGATGCTCTGGGCGGTGTAATAAACCTTCATCCGTACAAGCCTCTATTTGCCGACACTTCTAAAAAAGTCCTTGTAACAGGCAATATTATGTCACGATACACTTCGGCAGATGGCGGTACGGTAAACAGTGTGCGTGCAAACATTGCATCCGGGAAATTGGCTTCGCTAACAGTTTTCACGATTTCAAATTTCGGCGACTTAAGGCAAGGAAACATAAGAAATCCTTTTTACGGTGATTGGGGCAAAAGGTTTTATTATGTGGAAAGAGTCAATGATAAGGACACAATGATACGAAACAATGATGTTAACATTCAAACTCCTTCCGGTTATTCACAAATCAATCTGATGCAAAAATTTGCTTACAAGCACAAAAAAACCGTTCACTCGCTTAATTTCTATTACACCACATCTACCAACATTCCCCGCTACGACAGGCTGAATACATACAAAAACCCAGATACGCTGAAATATGCAGAATGGTATTACGGGCCGCAAAAGTGGCTTTTGGCCTATTACAAAATGGAAACTTCACGCAAAACAGCCTTTTACGAAAAAAGCCAAATTACCCTGTCTTTCCAAAATTACTATGAAAGCAGGCACAAACGCAAATTTGCAAACGATTGGAAAACAAACAGAAACGAGCATTTAAACATTTTCGGTCTCAATGCAGACTTCCAAAAAGATTTGGCGGGAATAGAACTACGCTACGGAGGCGAATGGTACAAAAATTTTGTTTATTCCACAGCTTACAAAAACAATATCGTTTCAGGCGAAACAAAACCCACAACAACAAGATATCCCGACGGCGGATCCACAACTGACAATGCGGGAGTTTATATCTCTCTATCCAAAGAATTGGGCGAACACTTTGTGATAAACACCGGTGCAAGATACAGCTACAACACTTTGCAAGCAGCATTTGACGATACTTCACTCACCCATTTCCCGTTTACATCAATTTCGCAGCAAAACAGTGCGGTTACAGGCAATTTGGGTTTGGTTTACAAATTCAAAAAAGGCAGGACAGCATTCAATTTATCTTCGGGGTATCGCGCTCCGAATGTTGATGATATTTCCAAGGTTTTTGATTCGCAACCCGGACTAGTCATTGTTCCCA
>JALWHA010000225.1 GCA_027038695.1 Acidobacteriota bacterium | reverse complement strand
TCTCAATACCGAAGTTTGAAAATACATTTTTCAAAAGTGTAGATGTTGGCCCGTAAACCGATTCCGAAGAGATTACATGGTCTCCGCTTTTCAAAAATGTTGAAAATATTAGAGTTTCGGCAGCCATTCCGCTTGATGTTATTATTCCTTTATAGCCGTGTTCAAGTGTGGCGACAGCCTTTTCAAGTGCTTCAATTGTAGGGTTGCCTATCCTTGTGTAAATATAGCCTTCTCCCTTTCCCGCAAAGAGTTCGGCACCGTGGTCAGCGTTTTTAAACTTAAATGTTGAAGTCTGGTAAATTGGAACATTCACCGCCATGTGTTCGTTATTATCCATTGTTACATGGATACATTCGGTTTCAATCTTTAATTTCATATCCTCTCCCTGATTTTTATTTAATGGTCACACATATTTTCCTGTGTTTGCAGTGTCCCTTCAAGGTAATCTTTAACTATTTTCTCAATGTCTTCTCCGCTAACACCCTTTACAACGGCAATTTTGTTGTTTGCAAGTATTGTTTCCGCTTTAGGCCCTATTCCCCCCGTTAAGAGAACATCCGCTTTATTTTCCGCAAGCCATTGAGGGATTACATTAGGCTCGTGTGGGGGCGGTGTCATCTCTTCCTTTTCAATAATCACCTTCTTTTCCCTGTCTGCTGTAATAAAAGCGAATTTAGGCGCATGGCCGAAGTGAGCGGAAGGCTTGTTTGTTTTGTCAAGGGGTATTGCAATCTTAATAATCCTCTTGTCTAATTTCATTTCCCTTGATTTTGCAGCATTTATTATCTCTTCAATAACTGGTTTGAACATCCCGATTTCTTTTACCTCTTTGTGCAATTTTCCCGCATCGGCCGCTTCTATAAGTTTGTGGGATAAGGGAAGGCTTGCAAGGAGTTTTAAATTAAACTCTTCGGCAATCTTCTCTCCCCCTCTTCCCGGGAAAATCTTAATGTCTTTCCCGCATTCGGGGCATTGAATTCTTGCCATATTTTCAACTATTCCTGTTACTTTTACCCCCATTTTTTCACAAAAGGTAACGGATTTTTCAACATCAATTACCGAAACATTCTGCGGGGTTGTAACCAGAACAGCCTGTGCGTCTTTCATTAACTGGAAAACGGTTAAAGGCTCGTCCCCCGTTCCCGGAGGGCAGTCAACGATTAAATAATCAAGGTTTTCCCATTCAACATCGTAGATAAACTGCTCAATCAAGCCTATCTTTAAAGGGCCTCTCCAGATAAGCGCGTCTTTTTGTGATTGAAGGAGAAAGCCTATTGACATAAGTTTAAGATTGGGAAGCACCTTTAACGGCACTAATTTTTCCGCGGGGGTTAACCCCGGCCTTGAGTTTGTCAACCCGAAAAGGTTTGGGATTGTAGGCCCGTGAACATCAACATCCATTAAACCCACCTGATAGCCTTCAAGAGCAAGTGATACGGCTATACCCGCCGCAACAGTGCTCTTTCCGACACCCCCTTTGCCAGATAAAACAACAACCTTGTTTTTTATCTTTGATAAGGTTTCCTGAATCTGTGAGTCCTTTATCATTCTCTCAAAATCCTGATTCTGGTTTGTCCCGCATGAGCCGGTTGAACAACTATTTGCCATTGTGTCCTCCTTTATTCCTTGCAATTGTGTTTTTTTGTAGCAGGTATCTCTTTATTACATTTCTCGCACCTTTCCCTCTCCTGAAAGGCCACATTTCCGCCTTCAAGCACTATTGCTTTGCCTTCAATTATTGCGGTTGCAATCTTTTTTCTCGCACTTTCTATCAGCCTTGTAAAAGTTGGCCTTGATATATTCATCAATTCCGCACTTTCCGAATGCTCCAATCCCTCGTAATCACAAAGCCTTATAGCCTCATATTCGTCCAGGGTAAGGGTTACGTTTTCTATTGACCTGAAAGGAACACCGACAGGTTTGAATATCTTAACCTCCGGCCTTTTTCCTATAAATCTTAATTTTCTCGGCCTTACCATTTTAACTCCGTAAAGAACACTTGTTCATAATCAATATAGCAAAATATTTAATTTTTTTAAATTATTCATACTCTTTTATCTCAATTTCTCCTTTCAAAGCCTTTAAACTTCCCTCAGCAAGCGCCAACAGCTCGTCTTCTCCCGGAAAAACCACAATCTTTGCCAAGGGTTCGACCCTCTCCTTTATCCAATTTATAAGCATATCCGAATGGGCAAGCCCCCCGGTAATTATTATTGCGTCTGTTTTACACGCCAGAGCCACGTGGTATGAGCCTATCTCTTTCGCTACCTGATACGCCATCGCCTCGTAAATTGTTTCGGCATTTTTATCACCGGCTTTTATCTTTTCTTCTATCTCAATGGCGTTGTTTGTTTTAAGGTAGGCTACAAGCCCCCCCTTCCCGACAGCTCTTCTTTTCATTGTTTCCGGCTCGTAATGTCCCGAATAACACAGTTCAATCAATTTCAGGGTAGGCACGCCCCCGCTTCTCTCAGGAGAAAAAGGGCCGTCACCGGAAAGGCCGTTGTTTACGTCTATAACCTTTCCCTTTCTATGGGCGCCAACGGTAATTCCGCCTCCCAGATGAGCCACCACAAGGTTTAACTCCTCGTACTTTTTGCCTATTGAATCGGCATACCTTCTTGCTACCGCCCTTTGATTAAGTGCGTGAAAAACAGATTTCCTGGGGTTTTCAGGCATTCCCGAAAACCTTGCAATTTCAATCATCTCGTCAACAACGGGAGGGTCAACTATAAAAGCCGGTTTGCCTCCCGCCTCTTTTGCCAGTTCGTCCGCAAGGATCGCCCCTAAGTTTGAGGCGTGTTCCCCGAATTTTGCATACTTTAAATGCTGCTTCATTTTATTGTTGACCCTATAAACTCCGCCGGGAATGGCGTTTAAAAGACCGCCTCTTCCCGCAAATGCGTCTATTTCTGTTAAATTTATTTTATTTTCATTGAGAAACTCAATTATTGCCTTTTTTCTAAAAAGGTATTGGTCGTAAACAGATTTAAACTTTAATAATTCCTCGGCGTGGTGCTTAAGGTTTTCAACCTTTTCCGCTTTATCTCCCTTAAACAACCCTATCTTTGTTGAGGTTGAGCCGGGATTGATAGTAAGGATTTTAAAACCCATAAACTTCCCCTTAAGAATTTACCACTGCAAATACGATTGAATAAAGTTTTGTTTCTGCGCTGTCCGCTCTTGAGGTAAGAACCACAGGTGCCTTTGCCCCCGCAATCAATGCCGCAGCTTTGGCTTTTGCAAAATAAGTCAATGATTTGTAAAGCGCATTTCCCGACATAATTTCAGGGCAGACAATAATGTCTGCGTCTCCGGCAACCTCAGATTTAATCCCCTTATGCTCGGCTGCTTCTTTTGAGATTATGTTGTCAAGAGCAAGAGGCCCGTCTGCAAAAACTTCTCCTAACTGCCCCCTCTTTGCCATGGTTGTTAAAATTGCCGCGTCTTCCGAAGCCTGCACCCCCGATTTAACCTTTTCGTTGTGGGTTAAAAAGGCTACCCTGGGTTTGTCTTCTACAATGTTTCTCATAAAGTTTACCGCGTTATTCGTGATGTGGATCTTCTGATTAAGGTCAGGGGCTATATTCATTGCCGCATCGGTTATTAAAATTAGTTTGTGGTAAGCCGGGATTTCAAAAAGAGCGACATGGGATAGTATTGAATTTGTCCTTAACCCCCACTCTTTGTTTAAAATTGCCCTTAAAAATGTATCTGTAGGGATTAACCCTTTCATAACAATATCGCCCATCTTTTTGGATACAAGGGAAATGCCGTTTTTCGCTGATTCTTCGGGAGAACTGGCATTTAAGATTTCCACCTTTGCTGAGGGTATTTCCAATTCTTTCAAAGATCTTTCTATCTTTTCTTTGTCCCCTACAAGTATAGGCTCAATAATCTCTAAATCCAAAGCCTCTTTTATTGCCTCAAGGACAGGTTTGTCATGCCCTTCCACGACAACAATCTTCTTTTTTTGCGCACCCTTAGCCCTGTCTATAAGGTTTGAAAGTTTTTTCATATTAACTCCTTTTTCCGCTTATTTTTCCAATTGCTTTATCTTCTCTTTAACAATCTCCCTTAAATTTTCTATCAATTCGCTTCCTTTATTAAGCAAAGAATCTGTTTTTTCTTTCATTTCGTTAACAAAATCCTTATCTTTTATTCCCGGCAGGTTTATCAGCACGTTCAAAACCGCTCCCCTTAAGCCTGCATAGGCAACCTCTCCGCCTACCCCTGCGTCTGTTACAGAGTTTATGTTTCCGTTTTCTGCAACTTTAATCGCAACTTCAATAGCTTTCAAAGAGTTTTCGGCTGTTTTTAAGGGAACGGAGATAGCCTTTTTCAAACCTTCAAGCATTGCATCTTCCCTTACCTTTTTCTCTTCCTCGGTATTTTTCGGCATCTTCAAGGCAACAAAGTACTCGTTGAAAGCATCCGTATCGTCGTCAACCCCTCTAACCAATTCCTCCTTTATCTTTTGAGCCTCTTCCCCTATTTCAGCCATTAAATCTTTCACTTTCAAATACTTTTTCTTTGATATGGTCAATCCCGCAACCATTGAGGACAATCCTGCCCCTAAAGCGGAAGCAAGTGCCGAAACAGAGCCTCCTCCCGGTGCGGGGGTTGCCCTTGAAACCTCGTCAACAAGGCCTTTAACAGTCATATTAATAAGTTTTCTATCGTCAAGGGACGGATACCCTAACACCTTCTCTTTAATGTTAAATTCTGACACATCGTTTAACCCCATTGAGTAAACCGCTGTCTTTAAAACATCGTCTAACGGCACTCCCGCGGATTTTCCCTGCTGTTTAAGGTAGTAAACCCCTGCCTGATAGAGAGCCTCAAAAGGAATAAGCCCTACAATTTCGCTTCCCGTAACCACAAGGCCTCTTTCTGCGGCAAGTTTTCTTACTTCTTCAAGAACAATGTGAGGGGGAGTAACCTTGTAATTTGTAAGATTTATGGAAATCTGTGCCCTTTCGTATTCGTCAACATACCATCCTATTGCCTTGCAGAACTTGAACTTTCCCGCTTTGATTGAAGGTTTGCCTACAAGGTTTGTGGGGTCTATTCCGTGCTCTCTGTAGATTGCCTTTAAATCGTAGTTATGCTCTTTTTCGCAATGTTCAAACAACTCATCTTGAGTTTTTGCGACAAAATCGCAGTTTCCACAGTAAAATTCACCTTCTTTATGTTTCACCATTGTGCCATATGTATAAAAAGGCTTGATATTTCCAACCCTTTTAGGCCTTCCCTTTTCCCTTATTTCAAGTGCTATATCCGTTGCGTAAAGTTTTTCCCTTGTGTTTAAGGTGATATTGTATGCTATTAAAAACTCCCTGACCCCTATAACTGTTGCCCCTGACTTTGGGTTAAACTCGGCGGGGCCGTAATCAGGTTTCCATTCAGGGTCTTTCAGTTTTTCAGCAAGCCCCTCGTACTCGCCTTTTCTTATGTTTGCAAGGTTTTTCCTTTCAGGCCTTGTTGCGGCGTATTCATAAAGGTAAACGGGGATTTTCAACTCTTCCCCAACCCTTTTTGCTAATCTATGTGCAAGTTCAACACACTCTTCAACTGTAATGTTGTTTACGGGAACAAAAGGACAAACATCGGTTGCGCCCATTCTCGGGTGCTCTCCGTGGTGTTTGGACATATCTATAAGTTCGGAAGCCTTCTTTATGCCCCTGAAAGCGCCTTCTACAACAGCGTCGGGCTCTCCTACAAGGGTAACTACCGTTCTATTTGTATCAAATCCCGGGTCAACGTCAAGAACCTCAACCCCGTCAACGGAATTGATTGCTTCAACTATTGCGTTAATAACTTTTTTATCTCTACCTTCGGAAAAATTGGGAACACATTCAACAAGTTTTTTTGCCATCTATCTCCTCCGAAATATTTTTATAATGCCTGTCGGGGTAAATCCCTCCCTTCGGTATAAACATAGCAAATATTAAAATTTTTGTCACCAATAATGATAAGGGGTATGGGAAAATCAGGCCTTATACGCTACGAAGGCACTTTACATAGTTTTAAAAAGAAAAAAAGGGGGAGAACCTCCCCCTAAAAAACGAAACAAGGTTTTAAGATTATTTATTTATATCCTTTAACAATTCAACAAGGCAATCCCAGAAAATCTGAGTGGATTTTATCCCCACTCTTTCGTCGGGAGAGTGAGCGCCTTCAATTGTAGGCCCGAATGAGATAGCATCCAGGCCCCCGCATTTTTCGCTTATAATTCCGCATTCAAGCCCTGCGTGAATTGCCTTAACTTCAGGCTCATAGCCTAAAACCTTTTTAAAGGACTCTTTTGCAAGTTTCAAAACCTCTGAATCAGGGTTGGGAGTCCAGCCGGGATACCCTTCGTCCTGCTCAATTTCAACACCGAATATCTCACCCATAGCCCTGTGCATATCGGCAACCCAATCAATTGCCGAAGCGATTGAACTTCTATGGGAACACATAACCTCAAAAATATCGTCCTGAAGTTTGGCAACCGCAAGGTTTGTAGAGGTTTCAACCAACCCCTCAACAGCGGCACTCATCATCAAAACACCGTGAGGGAGAGTCATTAAAAGGTTAACCATCTCTTCCGTTGAAACAAAATCACAGGTTGTTTCAGGTAGATCAACGTCATTTACTTCCCATGTAAAATCAGGCTCAACAATTTTAAACTCTCCTTTTAATTTTTCGCCCATTGAATTAATTATTGATTTTGCAAGCTCAACTGCGTTTTTATTCAGAGCAATCCTTACCACACATTCCCTCGGGATTGCATTGTGTTTGTCCCCTGCGTCAAAGGAAGCGATTTTGAACATAACAGACTTTTTCAATTCAAATAAAACCCTTGCAGCCATTTTAATTGCATTGCCCCTGCCTTCGTGAATGTTTAAACCTGAGTGGCCGCCTTTAAGTCCTGACAACTTTATCTCTAACCCTGTTTCTTCAAAGGTAGGCGCTTCTTCACTTACAAACATTGTGTACTTTGTATCCCTTCCACCTGCGCAGCCTATGTAAATAGCCCCTTCTTCTTCAGAATCAAGGTTGATTAAAATTTTTCCCGAAAGGTTTGACGGGTCTAAATTAAAAGCCCCTGTAAGCCCCGTTTCTTCGTCAATTGTGAACAGCGCCTCAATCCTTCCTGTTTTTAAGTTTTTGTCTTCAAGGATTGCCAATGCCGCCGCAACGCCTATCCCGTTGTCCGCCCCCAATGTAGTGCCGTCAGCGGTAAGCCATTCGCCGTCAACCTTTAATTTAATAGGGTCTTTTGTAAAATCGTGCTCCGTGCCTTTGTTTTTCTCGCAAACCATATCAATGTGCCCCTGCAATATAACGGTAGGCTTGTTTTCATAACCGCTATCGGCAGGTTTTGCAACAACAACATTGCCTATTGAATCAACCTTGTATTCAAGCCCCTTTTCTTTTGCAAAATTAACAATATACTCCCTGACCTTGTCCTCATTTTTAGAACATCTCGGTATCTTCGCAATCTCTTCAAAGTGATACCAGAGCCTTTCAGGCTTAACTCCCTCTAAAACTCTATTCATATTTCCTCCTTACTGTTTAAACTCACTTTAATTATTACTTGAAAAAAATTTATTTTCAACAAAAACACTCTGTTTTTAACTACCTTCTTCCATTTTTAGAAAAACAAATGTAGAAGTAAAAAACAGTACTGCCGACACAAAAATCAACAAGCCGATTTGAGGGATAATATCCATTATAGAGAAGTTGTAATAGACTATCCCGTCTACAATTTTCATTGTCAACCCTGTGGGAAGCGCAAGCCCTAATTTTTTAAAGAATGAAGGGACAATCTCAATAGGCCACCACAAACCGCCTAAAGCACAGAGGATATTTGCAATTGCAACCCCCAACCCTATTGCAGCCTCTTTCCTTTTAATCAGAGAAAACACAAGAAGGGAAAGGGAAGAAACCAGAATGGAAAAAACAAAAAACACCAGGTAAAGGTAAATCAATGCCTTTGGGTTAATTGAAAAATGGAATAAAAAAACACCTTCTAAAAAGATTACTGTAACCGAAAACATTGCAAGCATTACCTGATAAAGCATAAAGTACAGCAAAATCCCCTTTACCCCGTAAGGAAGAATAGAAAATCTCTCAATCAAGCCCTGCTTTCTGTACAAAAAGAATTTTTCCACCCCCTTTGTCAACACATTGAAAAGTATAAACATTAAAATTATGGCGGGAAGGGTATGTCTTATACCCCACGGTATTTCAAGGAGTTTATCCTGCTTTTTCTTTAATTTTAAAAAACTTTTCGGCTTATCTATCCCCAATTTATGCTTTGCAACAAGTTCAGCCATTACCTTGTAAACCCCTATCTTCACATAAATCTTTTTGCTTTCCGAAACATTTTCGGGAAAAATCACCTTAACCTTTGTATTTTCTTTATCTTTCAAAAGAAAGTTTCCATATAGTTTGATAATGGGAATCCCTTTGCTTTTCGGGGTTACCTCTAAAACCTTAAACTCCCTTCCTAACCTTTCCTTAAATTCTTCCGTTATCTGATTTTTTACACTGTCTATGAGAATAACCTTTGTTCTGGCTTCCATTCTTCCCATTTTTGAATAAATAAAAAGAAACAAAATGGGAAGAAACAAAACCCATATATAAAAACTCTTATTTGTAAGCATTAATTTAATTTCTTTTGCAAGAAGAAAGGCGTATCCCCTCATAGTTCACCTGAAACAAGTTTTTTTCTAAACAAAACAAACCCTATTGCATAACAGACAAATGAAAATACCAAACAGTAAAAAGCGTAGTTCCACAAAAACACCGATTTATTTAAAAGGTTTGAAAAAAGTATATTCAACCTGTAAAAGGGAAAGATTTTTGAAACCGAAATGAGAAAAGAGGGGATAAAGTTTATAGGTATCATTCCCCCGCCTGTAAAACCCATTAAAAATAAAACAACCATTCCAAGGTTTGAAGCGGAATTTTCGTCTTTTACAAGAGAAGATGTGAGGAAAAATACTGAAAAAAGTGAAATACAGGAAAGAAGCATAACTGTAAAAACGGAAAACACCATACCTGTCTTTATGTGAAATATAAAGTACCCGCTTAAAGCAAAGACAAATGACAAAGTTAAGAGAAACAAAATTGAGGAAACAACCTTAACAAAAAGGTAAGAGCCTGTG
>JALWHA010000224.1 GCA_027038695.1 Acidobacteriota bacterium | reverse complement strand
TGTGTGTGCTAAAAATTTTATAAAATAAAAAAAACTTTGTTTTTTGAGAAAAATTACTTATAATTTATTCAAAGAGTTAGGGATTAAATATGAAACAAAGCGATAATTTGTTCGTAATTGTGTTTTCATTTCTTTTTCCGCTAATCCTTATCGGGTGGGCGTTAAGGGATGGTTTAAACGAAATTGAAAAAAAAGTTGAAGTGGAAGGCCTTTTATACAATTTAGTATTTTTATTAATGCTTGTTCTTCTTAAATATTTAAGTTTAATTCCCTTTGTGGGGGTTGTTTTTTCTTTTTTCTTTCCTATATTTTTATGGCTTTATCTGATATTTATAATTGTTATCTTTGTTATTAAGTCAAGAGATATTGAAAAAGAATTGCCGTTTATTTCTTTCTACGCAGAAAGGCTTAAAGGAGAATAGTATGTATTGCCCAAATTGCGGAGCAAAATTGCCTGACAAAAAGTCCAAATATTGCCCCGTATGCGGAGCTCCTATTATAACCAGAAAAAAGAGTAACCCTATTTTTGACGCAATTATTTTGGGAAGCATTATAGTTTTGTTTATTTTTGCAGTTATTAAAATAAGTCAAATAATTACCGATTATAAATTAAGCAGAAGCCCCCAAACACAAACAAAAATTAAAATACCTGAAAACAACAACACAAAATTCCCCAAAATACCTGAAGTAAGAGCGCCTCATTCACCAGGAACTTCTACATTCAAAGAAATCAAAGACCCCAAAATACTCCTGACCAAGAAAATCAAACACGCTTTAAAAGGGTTACCTAACGAAACCTCAGTAGACTACATTCAAATGCTACGGGGTTATCAGGTAGACGTAACAGTATATAAAAATGATCGGGTCAGTCAGATAGATTATTTAAACATTTTTGCAAATATTCTTGGAATTGCCTACAGTGACAGGAGAAATAATGTTAAATTTGTGGTTTGCAAGGTAAAATACAAAAATAAAATAAAACTTATCGTTGCCGTTGGTGCTGAAGCAGCATCAAAGATACCAACTTATACATGGAATATGTTTGGAAGAAACGGTATGGCACTTATCAGGTGGATTGAACAACATCAAAGCCATCCAAATGTTAGTAAAGTGTTCATTTGCAGATACACAAATAATTTTTAATCTATTTAAAACGAATCTTTAGAAAAAAAACCGGAACAATCAAGATGGCCTAAAACTGAATCAACTTCTTCCCCATCTATCAAAAAACACACCTTCTTATAGTCGGGAGACAAATCTGACACAGTTTTTACCACAGATTCAATAAATAATTCTTCTCCCTCAACACCGCCTATAAATGAGTCTTCCGAGGTTTTGTGTAGATCAACATAAACAGTTCCGTTATATATGAAAACATCTTTAAACTCTATATTTTCCGGGACTGAAGGCTTTAAATTGGAGACAGGTCCCAACTTCAAACTTCTTAGCACCTGCTTAATCATTGATGTCTCTTCTTTTAAATCAAAAACCTGTCTTTTTTCAATCTTTAATTCTTCGGTATTAGGGTTCACGAAATACAGGTTAACTATCCTGAATTGAAGTTTCTCCTCTTCGTCAGGTTTTATTTCGTCAGAATCTTTTTTAATATTTTTTTCAACCTCTGAAAGACTCTTCTTTTCGGTATTCTTTCTGTTGTGACCCACCCCGCAAAAAACGGAAAAAAATGAAAAAATCGCAGTTAAAACAAACACAAAAATTTTATTGTTCATTTTTATTTTCCAACAAATCCTTCATTCTTAATTCGTAATAAATCCTGTATCTGTCAACACTGTTAGCTATAACATTAACAATTTTTTTCTGATAACTATCGGAAGTAAGTTTGGCCTCTTCAACAGGGTTTGACAGAAAACCTGCTTCAACAAGCACTCCGGGCATATCAAGGCCTTTAAGAACAACTAAAGGCGCCTGCTTTACCCCTCTGTCCCTGATACCCATTAAGTTGTTAAGCCCTTCCTGAATGTATTCTCCAAATTTTTCGCTATCCTTAATATACTCCCTTTGAGCCATATCCCAGAGAATAAAAGAAACCGGAGAACCTTCATTTTTATCCTTAGTCTTTTTATCGGCAGAAGATTTAATCTCCCTGTTTTCAAACGCTACGGTGTCCGAAACCTGCTTGTAACCACTAAGGCTTAATATATAAGTTTCAGCACCGCTTGCCTTTCTGTATGAAGCGTTCAGGTGTATAGAGATAAACAAATCCCCTTTATTTGAATTTGCAATACCTGTTCTGTCTTTTAGGGGGACATATACGTCGGTGTACCTGGTCATAATAACATCATATCCCCTTCTTTTAAGTTCTCTGGCTAATTTATAAGCAATTTGAAGCGCGACATCCTTTTCCTTTACCCCGTTTTTGCTTACCGCCCCGTTGTCTTCACCTCCGTGGCCGGGGTCAATTATTATCTTCTTTATCGTCAATTTAGTCGCGTTTAAGTCTGTCGCAGCCTTGTTAACATTATCAACCTTGGGATTGTAAAACTCTTTTGAGTAAAAATACACCTTCAATTCGTCAAAGTTTCTGTCAAAGTAAGCCGAAACTTTATCCGTTTTTTCCGTTAACTCAAAATCGACCTCTGTTTGCCTGGAAATTAATTTTAAATCCGCAATTTTAAAAAATTGGCTTTCTATGGCCAACAATTTTTCCTTTTCAATATTAAACCTTGCGTTAACCGTCAGATAAGCATGGTTATCAGTTCGAATCAGGGAATATTTAATTTTTGCGGGACATTTAAAAGTAAGAATAGCGTACGGTTCCGTCTCCTTTAATTCAAAATTTATCTTTACAGGCTTCTCCCTGCCTACCACGAAGGTTCCAGAGTTTTTATCGTAACCGACAACCTTGTTTATCAGATTAGGCAAACCTTTAAAGAGAAAATCATACCTGAAATAGACCTTATTATCCTTAAGCAAAATATCAACAGGAATAATTATCTGCTCAGGCGGCTTAAAATCAGGCTTTTCTTTTTCTTTTTCGTCAACGTAAAGTTTGGTAGATTTAATAAGAAAATGTTTTAAATCGAGGGAAAATTCGTTTTCGTCAATGGCAATCTTATACTCTTCCTTTGAAACCTTTTGATAGTCAAGCCCCGCCTGTTTTAAGGGGTTAAAAACCGATTCCATCGTAAAATATGGAATATCGTCCTGAAGGATATAATCAAGGTAATAAATCTTCCCGTTCACAAGAAAAGCAAAGTTTTCAGGCCACCTGCTCTCTTGTTGCGCGGTCTGCTCTGTTTGAGTCTCCTGACTCTTTACTTCAGGTTGTTTTGTTTGTGAAAAAACAAGAAATCCGAAAATTAAAAAACAAACCAAAAAGCAAATCCTAAAAAAACCCTTTAGCATCATTAACCGCCTAACTTAATATTTTTTCCTTATCCCTTATTCTATCATACCCTTATCTCTTTATTTAAACACGTCGTTCAATGTTTTCAATGCGCAGAACTCTCCGCACATACTGCACACATCTTCGTTTTGAGGTTCAATCTCTCCCCTCATCTTTCTTGCCGTCTCTTCGTCAAGACACTCTTTAAACATTCCTTCCCAGTTTAACTCTTTTCTATACTTGCTCATTCTGTAATCCCACTCTTTTGCGCCGGGAATTCCCCTTGCAATATCAGCCGCATGTGCGGCAATCTTACTTGAAACAACACCCACCTTAACATCTTCCACCGTAGGAAGCCTCAAGTGTTCCGCGGGTGTAACGTAACAAAGAAAGTCCGCCCCACTCATAGCGGCAACCGCTCCCCCTATTGCGGCGGTAATATGGTCATAACCAGGAGCAACATCGGTTACAATCGGGCCTAAAACATAAAAAGGCGCCCCGTTGCATAGTGTTTTTTGTATTTTCATATTTGTTTCAACCTGGTCTAAAGGAACGTGCCCGGGGCCTTCAATCATAACCTGAACCCCGTTTTCTACAGCGTATTGCGCCAATTCCCCTAAAATAATCAATTCCTGAACTTGAGCCCTATCTGTTGCGTCTTCAATAGCACCGGGCCGCATTCCATCCCCAAGGCTTATTGTCATCTCATACTTCTTGCATATTTCAAGCAATCTGTCAAAGTGTTCATACAGGGGGTTTTCCTTCTCATTTAAAACCATCCACTCAATTAAAAGAGAGCCGCCTCTTGAAACAACGTCGGCAAGCCTGCCCTGTTTTCTCATTCTTTCAACAGATTCCATTGTAATCCCGCAATGTACCGTCACAAAATCAACCCCGTCTTTCCCGTGCTGTTCAATTGCTTCAAATATATCGTCCGCCGTTAACCTCATGATTGTGCCTTTATGCTTTCCCGCTTTTAAAAAAGCCTCGTAAACAGGCACCGTACCGACGGGAACGGGGGAATTCTTCACAACCTGAAGCCTTGTTTTCCTTGCTCTATCTCCCGTTGACAAATCCATTACGGCATCAGCCCCGTATTTTACGGCTATATGCAATTTTTCCAACTCCTCTTCAATATTTTCATGGTCCTGAGAAGTGCCGATATTCGCGTTTACCTTAATCCTTAAACCCTTTCCGATAGCGCAGGGTTTTTCCAGTGTTTTCAAATTGTTATGGGGAACAACAATAGTGCCGTCCAGAATCCCGCTAACTATATAGTCAAGGCTAACATTCTCAAGTTCCGCAACTTTTTTTAACACCTCCGGTATATTACCCTTTCTAAGTTGCTCAATTATACCCATATTTTGCTCCTTTCTATCAACCAAACAAAGATATATTGGGAAAGTTTAACTTTTCAAAGACAACCTGTTTTTTAAACCTATCTATCACATCGGAAGGAACCTCTTTCCCGAGAGATTCAAGCAATAAATTAACCTCTGAGTCCTCTTCCTCTTTTATTTCAATTAACTCGCTGTTTAGAATATCAAAAATTCTTTTTGTTGCAAACTCCAAAATAGCGTCCATTTCCCTTTCCGCATCTTCTAAAACAAACTCTTCAGCCTTTTCTTTTAAAGCATTTAACTTGCCTTCCACTTCAACACAAACAATTTGAAGCGCTTCGTTAGACTGCCCGAGCATCTCTATTATTTCGTCAACCCTTTCCTTAATAAATTCGCCTTCGCTTTCCCCTGAAACAAGGTAAGAGCCTGTTCCTTTTCTCTTATAATCCTGCCATATTTGTTCTATATCTTCTTTAATATGGGTTAAAAAATATATTCTGTTTGTTTTCCTCTTTCTCTTCTTTTTCTTTTCAAAAAACCTGTCTATTCCTTTAAAAACAACCTTCAAAGGTGTTCCTTCGTTGTAAAAGTGCTCTACCACCTCAAACTCTTCGGGAGAAAGAAGGATTGCTTTATCCCTTTTAAGCGCAAAGTAACTTTCAATTTTATTAAAGTATTCTTCAAATTTTGTATTTTCTTTATTGCACATTAGTCTTTATTTTTCTCAAAAAGAATTCTCAACCCCTCAAGGGTAAGCTTTTCGTCAATTTTATCAATAAATTTGCACTCTTTCGCAATAACTTTAGCAAGCCCTCCCGTAGCCACGACCTTAGCGTCAGGCAATTCGTCAAGCATTCTCTTTAAAATCTCGGAAACAAGCCCCACATACCCGAAAAACAGACCCGACTGAATATTTGTTACCGTATTCCTCCCTATTGCAGCTTTAGGCTTCCTTATCTCAACCTCGGGAAGTTTTGCCGCTTTCTCAAACAGGGAAAAAGCGGATATCTTTAAGCCGGGAGCAATGGCCCCGCCTAAAAATTCATTTCTCTCATTAATAGCGTCAAATGTGGTTGCGGTACCGAAATCAACTACAATTAAAGGCGGTTTAAACTTGTTTATTGCTGCCACACAGTCCACAATCCTGTCTGCACCTACTTCCGAAGGACTTTCTACATTTAAAGCAAGACCTGTTTTTATTCCCGGTTTAACAAACAGAGGTTTGATTTTAAAATAATTTAAAGACATAAAATAAATAATTGAATCAAGGGGAGGAACTACACACGAAACAATAATATTCTTTACCTCTTTGTAATCAATGCCCTGCAAAGAGAGAAGGTTTCTAACAAGAATGCCGTACTCATCCATAGTCTGGTTAATATTGGTTGTTAACCTGAAATCCATAATCAATTCCGCGTCCCTGAAAACCCCTATTGTTGTATTTGTGTTTCCAATATCAAGCGCAAGTAACATAACTTACTCCAATCTAAATTCGTTATCAAGTTGCTTATAAAATGATAGCAAAATTTCAGCCCTTTGTTTACCTAGTTTCTTTGCAGTCTCGGTGTGAAACCCTTCAACAATTTTAGGGACAAGTTCCGCCCACTTTAACCCTCTTTTAACTATCCCTTCTGTGTCTATCCCGCCAAAAGCACCTGCAATTGCAAGGGAATGGGTTAAAGACAATGCTCCGACTTTTGTAAGTTTATCCGCGTCCCATAAAATTTTCCCTTCAATACACCTTTCTTTATTGTCCTTAAAAAGCCCCACATGGTGTTTTATAGCCTCTGCAACACGCTCTATTTCCCTGTCCGAAAAATCTTTTATATCCTTCAAAATATCTTTGGCAATATCTGCACTTTTGTATCCGTGGTGCTTGTTTTTCCCCTCTTTTACAAAGAAGCTCTTTCCTATATCGTGAAGGTAGCAGGCAGCAACAACAACCTTTAAATCCCCCCCCTCATGCCTTTGCAAGTACTTTCCGTGGCGAACAACAGCCATAACATGCTCAAATCTATAATCAAAGGGTATTCCGCCACCTGAAAGTTTCCACAAAGCGGCTGCTTCCCTTTCAGTTTTCTCCCTTAAAATATTTTCAAGGTACCTTTCCCAATGAAATTCTTTATACATTTTTCTCCCTGTGAATTATTGTAGTTGTCGCCTGAGAGGTAGGCATAATAATTACCTCGTTAATCTGGACATGAGGCGGCCTTGTCACAGTAAACAAAATCAAATCTGCAATATCTTCAGGGAAAAGAGGGGTTAATCCTTTGTAAACATTGTCCGCCTTCTCCTTATCCCCCTTAAACCTTACAATTGAAAACTCTGTTTCAACAAGCCCCGGCGCAATCTCAATTACCCTTAAAGGGGTATCCACAAGTTCAATCCTTAAAGCACGGGATAAAGCCTTTACCGCATGCTTTGTCGCACAGTAAACATTTCCGCCGGGATAAACCTCTCTTCCCGCAATAGAGCCTACATTTACAATTGTTCCCTTTCCCCTTTTTAGCATTTGAGGGACAAACAGGTTTGTAATGTAAATTAACCCTTTAACATTTACATCAAACATCTTATCAATATCTTCAATAGGCTTTTCAATAAGTTTTTCCATTCCATAGGCAAGCCCTGCATTGTTTACAAGTATGTCAGGTGCTTTTAAATTTTCCTCAAGGGAGTTGAAAAAGTTTTCACACTCTTTAAAGTTAGAAACATCAACTTTCCCTGTTACAACCTTTACATTGCATTCTTTTTCAAGGTTTTCCTTTAATTCTTTGAGCCTCTCTTCCCTTCTTGCCATAAGGATTAAATTGCAACCTTCTTTTGCAAAGTATTCGGCAGTTGCTTTACCTATGCCTGCACTTGCCCCTGTAATTACAGCCCATCTATCTTTTAACTTCATAAATCCCCCTGTATTTTAATTTGTGATGTAATAGGAAACCTGAATCCGCTCACAAAAGCCCTTGAGGTTAGTTTTATAACAGGCGCTGCCTGCTTTCTCTTAAACTCGCTTCTGTGAACCATATTGATCACGGATTTAACTATTTCAAAATCAATGCCTGTTTTTTCAACAATCTCTTTCGGGGATAAACAATTTTCTATGTAATTTTCAAGAATTAAGTCAAGTGTTGAGTAAGGGGGAAGGCTGTCCTGGTCTTTCTGTCCCGGCTTTAACTCTGCTGAAGGGGCTTTTTTTATTATATTTTCGGGGATTATTTTTCTGAACTTTTTGTTTATCCAGTTTGCAAGGGAGTAAACCCTTGTTTTATACAAATCCCCTAAAACGGATAAAGCACCGCACATATCCCCGTAAATTGTGGCATAACCTACAGCCAGTTCCGATTTATTCCCTGTGTTTAAAAGAATTGAGTCTGTGTTGTTTGAGTAAGCCATCAGTATTAAGCCTCTCAACCTTGCCTGAATATTCTGCTCGGTAATGTCTTTTAAACCGCTAAATTTTTGAGTTAATTCTGATTTTAAAACCTCAAAGTAAGGTGTTATTGGAATTTCTTCAAGTCTAATCCCAAGGTTTTTTCCAAGTTGAACAGAGTCTTCAACACTTGATTTGCTTGAATATGGAGAAGGAAGCATTATCCCAACCACATTCTCTTTCCCTAAAGCAAACTTTGCAAGAACCGCAACCATAGCAGAGTCAATACCACCGCTTAAACCAAGGTGAACCTTTTTTGCACCTATCTTTGAGATAAAATCCCTTATGCCTGTAACAAGGGCATTAAAAATCAACTCTTCTTCGTCTCCTTCAACAGGAAAATAATTTCCTTTTTCACTTTCAGTATCCCAGACAAAGAAATCCGTCTCAAACTTTTTTGCTTTCTTTATTATTCTGCCGTCTTTATCAAAAACACAGGAATCCCCGTCAAATATAATTCCGTCCACTCCCCCTGATTGATTTATAAAAATCAAAGGCTTGTTATACTTCTTTGCAATGCGTGAAAACATAGTTTCCCTTAAATAAACCTTTTTGTAATAAAAAGGGGAAGCGGCAATATTCAGGATAATGTCGCAACCTTCCTTAATTGTTTCGTAAACAGGGTCAAGGGAATAAAGCCCGTAAGCAGGCGAAAACTCGGTATTCCAGCCGTCTTCACAAATTGTTATGCCAATTCTCTTTCCATTTAACTCAAAAACAAGGTTTCCCTTTCCCTCTTCAAGATACCTTTTTTCATTAAAAACATCATAATTGGGAAGAAGCCTTTTTCTGTAGACCTCTTTTAAGTTGCCATCAACAAACAAAGCGACCGAATTGTAAAAAGGCTTTCCCTTCCCTTCATTCTTTTCCACAAAACCAACAAGAACGGCGATTGTTTTGCTTAATTCTTTTACCTTCTCAAGGTATTTTTCTGTTTGCTCGTGAAAGTGGTGTTGAAAGATTATATCCTCAGGCATATAGCCACAAAGGGAAAGTTCAGGAAATATAATTAAGTCGCAATTCCCTTTAATTGCCTTTTCTGTAAAACCCTTTATC
>JALWHA010000223.1:18568-29423 GCA_027038695.1 Acidobacteriota bacterium | reverse complement strand
TACCTGCGGAGTAAAGAAAACAAGGAACTCTTTTTTCAGTTTTAATTTGTTTATAAAAATTTCCGCATTTAATTGTTTTTTGGTTTCTTTTATTAAAAAGTTTATGCTAAAATTCTCCATGGCGACTGTGATTCTATCACAGTTTTTTTGTGATTGATACTTGACAAATGCTTTAAATTCCTTTAAAGTGTAAAATCCTTGAGGGGATTATTTTGAGAATTAAACATAAAGGAGATATGTGGCATGAGAGCAACAAACAAAAACAAGGAAACGCAAATCGCTAAAAAGCATGAAGTTTCCCGCAAATGGTACGTAGTTGATGCGGCCGGTAAGCCTGTAGGCAGGCTTGCAACCAGGATTGCAAGGGTTTTAAGGGGCAAGCATAAACCTATCTATACCCCAAATGTAGATACCGGTGATTTTGTGATTGTTATTAACGCTGATAAGGTTGTTTTGACCGGTAACAAACTGGATCAAAAGTATTACAGATGGAGAACAACGAGACCGGGAAGTATGAAAGAGAGAACTGCAAGGCAGATCTTGCAGGAAAAACCGGAAATGATAGTGCAGAGGGCTGTTAAAGGAATGCTTCCTAAAAACAAATTAGGTAGAAAGATGTATAAAAAATTAAAGGTTTATACCGGCGCGGAGCACCCGCATGCCGCACAGAAACCTGAAACACTTGTAATTTAAATAGGAGGAGTAAGTGAGGAAGGTTCAATACTACGGAACTGGGAGAAGAAAGACATCTGTTGCAAGGGTGTTTTTAACACCGGGAAAAGGAAATATAACGATTAACAAACAGTCTATTGACGAGTATGTTAAGAGCGATATCTTAAAGATGATTATCAGGCAGCCTTTTGATGTTACCGCGACTTTAGGGAAATTTGATGTTTATGTTACCGTTAAAGGCGGCGGAGTATCGGGGCAGGCAGGCGCAATCAGGCACGGTATTGCAAGGGCGTTGCTTGAATACGACGAAGGTTTAAAACCGAAATTAAGAGAGAACGGTTTGCTTACAAGGGACCCGAGAATGAAAGAAAGAAAAAAATACGGGCAGCCCAAAGCAAGAAAGAGATTCCAGTTCTCCAAGAGATAATTTCTTTTTTCTTTATTTTGCAAGGAGAATATTTAATTTAAAATTAAAGGAGGTATTCGTTGGTTGATATTTCTATGAAAGAACTGCTTGAAGCGGGTGTTCATTTCGGACACCAGACAAGAAGGTGGAACCCGAAAATGAAAAAGTATATTTTCGGGGAGAGAAACGGCATTTACATTATTGACCTGCAAAAAACACTGAAACTTTTTAAAGATGCCGCTGCTTATATTACCGATCAGGCTGCAAAGGGTAAAACAATCCTTTTCGTCGGTACAAAAAGACAGGCACAGGACGCTATGGCGGGATTAAAAGAAAAAGGTGTGCCTTTCGTGAATCACAGATGGCTTGGTGGAACATTAACTAATTTCAGTACAATTAAAAAGAGTATTGAAAAGTATAAGGCTCTTGTTGAACTTTTTGAAAGCGGCGAGGCTGAAAACCTTCCTAAAAAGGAAAGGTATAGACTTGAAAGAAAGATGAGAAAGATGGAAAAGCTTTTCGGGGGTATTAAAGACCTCGAAGGTTTGCCCGATATTTTATTTGTTATAGATCCTAAAAGGGAAAAGAACGCCGTTGCCGAAGCGAGAAAATTGAACATTCCCGTTGTTGCGATTGTTGATACAAACTGCGACCCTGATGTTATTGACTATGTGATTCCCGGAAACGACGATGCTATCAGGGCAATTAACCTTTTTGTGAATAAATTAACTCAGGCTATTGAGGAAGGTAAAACCCTTGCTCAATCCGAAGGTGATATGGAAGAAGAAGTTCAGGAATCCGAAGAAAAAGAAGAGGTAAAAGAGGAGGCAAATTAAAATGGCTGAAATCACTGCTGCTTTAGTTAAGGAATTGAGACAAAAAACAGGCTTAAGTATGGGTGAATGTAAAAAAGCCCTCGTTGAGTCTGACGGAGATATTGAAAAGGCCGTAGAGATTTTAAGGAAAAAGGGTCTTGAAACCGCCGCTAAAAAGGCGGGTAGGGCAACAGCAGAAGGTATGGTTTACTCATACATTCACCCCGGTTCAAAGTTAGGGGTTTTAGTAGAAGTTAACTGTGAAACGGATTTTGTTGCAAGGAACGAGCAGTTTCAAGAAATGGTTAAACAGATTGCGATTCATATTGCGACAGCTTCCCCGAGATTTGTTTCAAAAGAAGACGTTACACCTGAAATCCTTGAAAAAGAAAAAGAAATTTACCTTGATCAGGCTATGGCTCAGGGCAAACCTAAGGAAATCGCAGAGAAGATTGTTAAGGGCAAACTCTCCAAATTTTATGAAGAGTTCTGTCTTTTAGAGCAGCCTTTCTTTTATGATGAAAATATAACAGTAGGTAAATTTCTTGCACAGAAGATCGCAGAAATAGGTGAGAATATGAAAATTAGCAGGTTTGCAAGGTTTGAAGTAGGCAAATAATTTCTTTAAGTGTAAAAAGCATGGCCCCGAATTTTCGGGGCTTTTTTTGTTTTTATTGAAAATAGCGTGGTAAAATGTCATTAAACTTTAGATCAGGGGGGCGATATGAGGGCATTATTTAATTCTAAAAAACTTGAAAATCAGATAGATCAGTTTTTAGATGCGCTTAGCCAGGGATTAATTGTTTTTGTAAGAGGCATAAAGAGTTATTTTGACGAAGATAAAGAAGATTTTGAACATTATTTAAAAGAGATAAGCAAACTTGAGGCTGAAGCGGATAAATTAAGAAGGGCTATTGAAAACGACTTATACACTTTTTCATTAATCCCTGAAAACAGGGGAGATGTTTTGGCTCTGCTTGAACACCTTGATAATGTAATTGATACAGCAAAAGAAACATTGCATCAATTTGACGTGGAGGTTCCGGACATACCCCTTGAGTTTGCCTCAAAGTTTGTTAAATTGGCGGAAACAAGTTGTGACGCTGGACAAGAGATAGTGCAAGCCGCAAGGGCTTTTTTTAAAGATTTAAAAAATGTGAGAGACCATGTACACAAGGTTTACTTTTATGAAAAAGAGGCTGACAGGTTAGGTAATCATTTGAAAAAGGAGATATTTAGAACGGATATGAAACTATCAAGAAAGATTCACTTAAGATATTTTGCTACTCATGTTGAAACAATTTCAGACGATGCCGAAGATGTAGCCGATAGGTTGTCAATTTACACTATTAAGAGAATGATTTAAGTAATAAATGCTTCTTTTTTTCCTTTCAAGCGGGATATTTTTAGGGTGGAGTTTGGGGGCTAACGACGCCGCTAATGTGTTCGGTACCGCCGTAGGTTCCAAAATGGTTAAGTTTAAAACCGCGGCTGTAATTGCAAGTATTTTTGTTATTTTAGGGGCTGTAGTTAGCGGGGCGGGGGCATCTCACACCTTGGGCAAATTAGGTGCCGTGAATGCTTTAGGCGGTTCTTTTATGGTGGCACTTGCCGCAGGTTATTCCGTTTACGTAATGACAAAGTACGAACTTCCCGTTTCAACATCTCAGGCAATTGTTGGTGCCATTGTTGGATGGAATTTTTTTTCAGGCTATGTGACCGATTATAGCGTTCTTTCCAAAATTATTTCCACATGGATAATTTGTCCTGTATTATCTGCGGTTTTTGCCTCAATTTTTTATTTGATTATGAGAGGGATCTTTAATAATTTAAAAATTCATCTTTTAAAAATTGACGGATTAACAAGGGTCGGGTTGCTTCTTGTAGGAGCGTTCGGTTCTTATTCTTTGGGAGCAAACAATATAGCAAATGTAATGGGGGTATTTGTCCCTTCCGTTCCCTTTAGGGATATTCATTTAGGTTTTATTGTTTTGTCAGGCCCTCAGCAGTTGTTTTTTATAGGTGGTGTCGCTATATCAATCGGTATTTTTACATACTCTTACAAGGTTATGAAAACTGTCGGCGGGGAATTGCTAAAATTATCTCCCCAGGCAGCGTTAGTTGTTGTTTTGGCAGAATCTACCGTGCTTTTTGTCTTTGCCTCGCAATCTCTTTCCGATTTTGTCAGGTCTTTAGGTTTGCCTCCCATTCCTCTTGTTCCCGTGTCTTCTTCTCAGGCTGTTGTAGGTGCAATTATAGGAATTGGAATTGTCAGAGGGTGGAGAAATATAAGATTTAAGGTTATGGGAAAGATTGCCGCGGGGTGGGTCGCTACTCCGATTGTGGCGGCAATAGTTTCTTTTGTGGGTTTGTTTATTTTGCAGAATGTTTTTAGTATTCAGGTTGCGGAACGAGCTTTTTACAAGGTGGATAAACCGTTAGTGGAATTTTTAAATGCTTCGGGTTTTGAGGTTGACCTTGCACAAATAGAAGGTGCCGAGTTTTCAAGATTTCAAGATTTATATGACAGAATATTTGCAGTCACGGGGGATAAAAACAAGTCAATGCTTATTACTTCGCTGTGTGAGGAGATTAATCTAAAATTGACTTCGGAAAAGATAGATAAACTTTATTTTAAAGGGCTTTTAAGTAAAAACGAAAGAAAACTATTTTTAAAAATTTCAGGTAAAAAATTTAAATTCAAATATGAGTTTGTAATGGCATATTGCAGGCTTAAACGGTGTAACATTGAGAATTTTAAGGATTTATCTGCTATTAGCAAAAAAGTTGAATTGTATTTGAAATTATTTATGTAATTATATCTAACTATATTAAAAATTAAATATTTATCTTGAAAATTTCAAAAATTGTGTTATTTTCTTAATATGATTAAAAATTTTTTGAAAAGTCGGAATTGTATTGCAATTGAGTTAGGTTATTCGGCAATTAAAGGAGTCAGGATTTGTACAGGGAAAGTTGGGAAAATTGATGGTTGCGGTATTTTCCCTTTAAATTTCTCATCTCCTTATCCCTATGACGAGCCTGATTTGGTTATCCCCGCGTTGATTTCTTTAAGGGATAACTTAAACGCAAAAGGCAAGAATGTTAACCTTTGTATAAATATGTCTCATGTAACGGTAAGAGAGATTAAGGTGCCGGTTGTACCTCAGGATGAGTTAATTGAGGTAGTTAAATGGGAGTTAAAAAAGGTGATTGACTATAACCCTGAAGAGTACAATCTTGATTTTAAGATAATTGAGGAGACAGAAACAGAAAGTATTCCGAAATATGTGGTTAAGGTTTATTTGGCCAGGAAAAGTATTTTAAAACAATACGTTTCATTAATAGAACATGCTGAGATGAAGGTTGATTTAATTACTATTCCCCCTTATGTGTTGAAAGTATTGCTTGCCAATTTATATAAAGATACCCCTTCCAATGTTGCTATCGTTGATTTAGGTGCTAAAAGTACCTCGTTATCGGTAATTAAGAACAATGCGGTCAGGTTTGAAAGGCAATTGATTTTTTCCGGTTTTGAATTAGAGGATATGTTGAGAAAAGAGGGAGTGGAGTTTAATTCATTGCCTGATCTTTATTTAGGTTACTCTTTGAATGACGGAACGTTGGTTGATAAAGTTACTAAATCAGCACTTGATATTTTAATAGATGATCTATCCAAAAGTTTCGGTTACTATAATTCGGTGATAAAGGGTGGGGCAATATCCTCAATTTTTTTAACCGGGGGGCTTGCAAATATTAATGGAATTAGTGATTATTTAAGTTCTAACATGGGAATTTCGGTGAATTTTTTAAACCCGGCGACCTTGTTTCAATGTGACGATGTAACAGTGGACTTGTTAAGGCTTAGTGTTGTTGTCGGAACGGGGTTGTTAACATGAGTAAAAGAGATTATATTAACCTGTATTCTAAAGATCTGTCTTCTAAGAAATGGCCGAGTGATATAAATTTTCTTATTGCATTCTGGGGTTCCGTTTTTCTTATAATGGTTTTTCTTATCTATTACGGCTCAACTTTAGTTGATTATTTTAAAGAGTACAATAAAAATTTGCTTTTAAATTCCGAGTATAAGGTTCTTTCCGTAAAGGATAAAGAACTACTGGATTTATCGGTGAAGTTAAGGGATTTAAATGTGAAATCCAAAGCGATTAACAACACTATAAAACAGCTGAACCGTCTTTTTAAAGATAAGGTTAAATGGAGCAGGTTTTTAGAGATATTTTCGGGGTATTTAAATGATAAGGTATGGATTAATTCTCTCAATGTAGATTTAATGACTAAAAATAATAACTTTTTGTATGTTCAGGTGCAAGGAGGCGCTATTTCTCTTAAAGATTTAAACAAGTTTATTGAAAATGTTGAAAAGGAGAATAAAAATATAAAAGTTAGTTTTAAAGTTATTGATAAAAAAGGAGTTATGTTTTATTCTTTCGGTGTAAACTTTACCTTTGACCTGGAGAGGTTGAAATGAGAAGCTTTCTTTTAAGGCTTGAAGGTTATTTTAAGAGAATGCCTGAAAGGGACCAAAAGATATTCCCGTTTTTTCTTTTTGTTTGTGTTTTTATCCTTTTTTATTACGGATTAATTATTCCTACGGCGAGTAAAACTCAAAAACTGAAAAATGAAAACAGGAATCTGGAACAAAAGGTTTTTATGCTTAAGAGCAAGGTTTCGGTACTTGATACCGTAAAGATCGGTATGAAAAAGAAAGAACGGCAATTCAAAGATCTTGAAAGGGAATTTTACAGATTAAAAGAACGAGTTCCCTCAAGTGACGAAGTGGCAAGGATAATAAAATCTTTTGCTAAAGCGGAAAAAGTGAATTATTTAATTAGGGAAGTGGACGAAAAAAATTACATAAAGCACGAAGCATACACTGAGATACCTATAAATATTTCTCTAATTGGAGATTTTTATCATGTTTTTTCTTTTATTAAAGCCATAGAAAATAATAACAGATTTTTTCTTATAAATGGATTGACCTTTACTGCCTCTGAAGACGTAAACGGGAACGTTGAGGTGAATCTTGATCTGTCCGCTTTTAAGGTTATGGACTTGGATTACTATATTAATGCTTTTAAAAATAGGGGAAATAAGGATAAAAATGGAGTTACTCATGCGAAAAAGTAGTGTTTTAACGATCCTTTTTGTATTGTTTATTACATCTTACGGTTTTACAAAAATTCGAAATCCCTTTAAAAGACCGTCAATTATTATGATTACTATGCACGACAAGAATAAGCGGTCAAAGAAAAACGATGTTCAGGATCTTCTGAATAGCCTTGTTGTTTCCGGTATCTTAAATAACGAGATAGCCGTGATAAACCATCAATTTTATAGGGTTGGAGACAGCCTGAAAATATTTAAAGTAACAAAAATAGAAGAGAATAGAGTGATTTTAAAAGCAAACGGAAAGGAATATGAACTAATTTTAAACATAGAGAAAGACGTAAAAGAAGTAACCAGAGACAAAAAAACCTTAAATAAGGAGCATTATAAATGAAGAAATTAATTTGCCTTATTTTGATTATGTCAATGATAGGTTGCATAAACCGAAAAGAGCCTGTTCATAAGCAGGAGGTGGCTGATTTAAATACCCCTGTTTACGACATTAAGGTTCTTGACGTTAAAAAGTTTAAACCTAAAAAACAGGTGACAAAGAAAAAGGAAGAAGAAAAGAAATTCAAGCCGAAAATCTATACCGGGAAAAAGGTGTCTTTTTCGTTTTATAAGGCTGATTTGCATGATTTTTTCAGAGCTATATCTGAGGTTGCAGGAGTCAGTTTTCTTGTTCACGACGAGGTAAAAGGCGAGGTTACTATTGACGTTAAAGATGTTCCATGGGACCAGCTCCTTGATACGGTTTTAGAATTCAACAAGTTAACTATGATAAAAAAGGGCAAGATAATAGAGATTATTCCCAGGAATCTGGCAGATAAAACTACAGAAGTTATTAAACTTAATTACACGAAAGCGAAAGATGTGGTGAAGATATTTAAAGACAACCCGATTTTCGGAAAATCGGACGGTACTATTGTTGCTGACACTGCATCAAATGCTCTTGTTGTAACGGATATTCCTGAGAATATAGAAAAAGTCAAGAAGATTGTAAGCGAGATAGACGTTAAACCTAAGCAGGTTCTCCTTGAGAGTATAATTGCCGAGGTTACCCTTGAAGACAATAATAAATTAGGCATTGGATGGGACTTTGGTCAGGATGGAAGGATAAGAAACTCATGGGGGGACAACTCTTATACAAGTAGCGGCAGTCTTCATTTCCCTTTAAATAATGTTGAAGACGGTACCGGATTTAGTTACGCACTCTCTTTTAACGACGATTTAGTTAAAGCTCAACTAAACGCTTATGCAAAGGCACATAAGGCAAAGATCCTTTCTCATCCCAAGATTGTGACCTATAACAACCATAAAGCGGAGATGAAGGTTGTTGAGAGAAGGTGGGTAAAAACATCTGTCAACACAAATGCGGCAGTTGGGGTAGGCGGTATTTTCACAAATTACGAAGAAAGGGATTACGGAATTATTTTAAAAGTTACCCCGCATATAAACGAAAACGGCGATATAGTTCTTGAGATTGACCAGGAAGTCAGCGATCTGGTAGGTGTAGACAATATAGGCAACCCTGTGGCAATAAAGAGGAATTTAACTACGACAATACTTTTAAAGAACGGTCAGACAATGGTGTTAGGCGGTTTAATTCAGGAGAAAAATAAAGACGAAAACATGGGTATTCCCAAACTTAATAAAATTCATATCCTGAAGAACCTATTTGGAACCGAGGAAGGGGAGAAAAAAAGGACAGAATTATTGCTCTTTATAACCCCGCATTTAATTGAAGATTTTAGCGATGCAAAGGCTGTTACAAGTACAATGTTGCATCAGGATACCGCGTTAAAATCAATTGATGATTCTCAGGAAAATGAGAACACAAAATAAAATGAAAAAAACTGTCTTTTTTGTCTGGTTTTTTATTTTTACGGTTAACCTATTTTGTCAAAATCCGTTTACAGATAAAGAACATACTATTTTTAAGACCCCGCTTTCAAATAGGGTTACCGGTTACAATATAACCGTAAAACTTGATACTATTTCCCATAAAATTATTGGAAACGAAAAGATATACTGGTTGAATAACAGCAATTTCCCGACCAGTACCCTTTATTTTCACCTTTTTATGAACGCTTTTGCCAATAACCGAACAAAGATGATGCAAAATACCGAAAAATTAAGGCACGGTATGTTAGGAATAAAACTTACCCCTAAAACCGCAGGTTACTGCAAGGTGAAAAAGATAACCGTGAATTTTAACGATTTAACCGATTACTTTAGTGTTGATGAAACAGTCGGGGTATTACATCTGCCTTTTGAGGTTCAACCGGGAGAATCTGTTATCATTGAGGTTTCCTTTGAAACAAAACTTCCGAGAATAATGATAAGAAGCGGGTATGCAGGCAGTTTTCATTTTGTGGGACAATGGTATCCTAAATTAGGAGTGTTTGAAAAAAACGGGAAATGGTATTGTGAGCAGTACGAAGGAAACGGGGAATTTTATTCCGATTTCGGCGTCTATAGAGTTTCCGTAGTGCTGCCTTCGTATTTTACTATAACGGGTACCGGGGTTGTGCTGGACGAAAGGGTCGAGGGAGATGTAAAAAGGGTTGATTTTTATGCCGAAGACGTTCACGATTTTGCTTTCACGGCATGGGATAAATTTAAGATTCTTTCAAGAAATGTGAACGGAAAAATACTTTATGTTTATTATTTTGATAAGCATAAGGATATTGCAAAAAGGGAATTGGACGCACTTTGCAAAGTATTTAAATGGTATGGCGAAAATATAGGCGAATATCCTTACCCTGATTATAAGGTTATAGATGTTCCTTTTAATGCTATAGCGTCAAGCGGAATGGAGTATGAGAACTTCTCAACCTCTTTTTCTCTTTCCTCTTTCCCTGAATGGATAAGGGCTACCGAAAGCACGGTTGTTCATGAATTCGGTCATGCTTATTGGCAGGGAATGGTGGCGACCAACGAAAACAGGCAGGCATGGGCAGACGAGGGGTTAAATTCCTTCTTTGAGGGCTTAATTATGGATACCATTTACGGAAAGTGCAGTGAACTTAAATACAAAGCCTTTTGTCAGAACGGTTTTTCAAGGTTCTTATCTTCAGATTTTGAAATGCTTAAGTTTGAAAAACCCGATAAAAAAGCGTGTGAATTTGTTTCAAGGGACGGTTACGGCCTGGCTTCTTACAATAAATTTGCTTTAACCTTAAAGACAATTGCAAATTTAGAGGGGAATCAGGTTGTTATTGAGTCGGCCAAAGAATTTTTTGAAAGATACAGGTTTACCCATCCTGACGGGAGAGAATTTTTAAACATCCTTGATAAAAAGACCAACGGAAAGTATTCTAAACTTTTGGATAACGTTATTTACAAAGTTGCATTTCCCGATGCCTCGGTTATTTCTGTTGAAAGGAAATGTTTAAAAAAATTTAGGGGTTTTGACGGTGATTTGAAATTTCAGTCAACTAAAAATGGTAAGAAATGTGCGTCATATTACTATGACATAATTGTTGGGAAGAGGGAGTTACCTATTAGGGTTGACGGTGTAATTCTTTTAACTGATGGCAAGGTTGAAAAATTTTCTATTCCGGCTGACAAAAATATAATGGAATTAAAGGTGCCTGTTGAGAAAAAAGAGAGATTGGTTTATGTTTGGGTAGATAGAGACAGAAAGGTTTTGATTGATCTGGACAGGTCCAACAACCTGTACAGATATAAGCCTGACAGTTTGATAAATAAGATTGCCTTATTCTCTTTTAATTTTTATCTGGAGTTGTTAAGTTATGTTTTTTAGAAAAGCCGGTAAGTATTTAGGTGTTCTTTACTTTTTTTATTTTTCAGTTTTTGTTGTGCTTTATTT
>JALWHA010000223.1:15570-18558 GCA_027038695.1 Acidobacteriota bacterium | reverse complement strand
GCTTTATTTTTCTTTGTTTGAAGAATACGGTTTTGCCGAAGAAACTTATTCTTTTCATGCTGTTTTTTCAGGTTTTAAACAGATTAGCGGGTTTTTAGCGCCTATTATAATTTTGCTATACATTGTAACAATGATTACAGTGGTAAAGTTTCTCGTTAATTATTTTGAAAAGAGAGAATCTATCGCATTTTATTTCTATTATATATTATCTTCGGTTTTCGGAATTTTATTTTATTTACTCTTTTGGGCCGTAGTATATTTCCCATTTAAAAAGTTTATTCTCAGGTTGAAAGCGGTGTCTTTGACCGAGATTCCTTTGTTGATTGCCTATGTGTCAATGGCTGTTATTGTATTGTTTTTCTGGAAATTAGTTACTTACTGGAAGATAAAGTCAAGGCTTAACTATTTCGGCAAGTTTTCAAGTTATAAGTTTCTTATACTTCCTTTAAACGGGATTAGTTTTTCAAGTTTTTTGAAATTTTTTGCCTTTGTTTTTATTGTTGTAGGTTTGCCTTTTTTCTTGTTTTTGTTAGGAATTTTAAATAAAGGCACTGTGTTTATAACGGTTTCCGTTATTTTATCCTATATCTTTTTCCCGTTTTCCAAACTATATGTTTATTACCTGTTGATAGATAAAAAAGAGATATAAAAAAAGCCCCGAACATTCAGGGCTTTTGCATTAATTGTTTATTTCGGTTAGAAATTTTCTACTTCAATTACCTGAACGCCTTTGTAGTATCCGCAATGAGGACAAACTCTGTGAGGGAGTTTCCTCTCCTGGCAATTCGGGCAAATAGTAGTTGCCTTGGTTCTTAAAAAATCATGTGCTCTTCTTTTGTCCCTTCTCGCTTTTCCTGTTCTTCTTTTTGGATTTGCCATAACTTACTCCTTATTTAAAAATTCTTTAAGTTTTTGTAGTCTCGGGTCAACCTTTTCTATTTTACAATTGCAAGGATTAATATTCCTGTTCGCTCCGCATATAGGACATAACCCTTTGCAATCTTCCTTGCATGTGTGTGAAATAGGGATGTAGAGGTCAATTGTTTTAATAGCCTCTTCTTTTAAGTCAATAGTTTCGCCCTCAAGGTATTGAACGTCAAGTTCTGATTCCGTTAAGGTAACCTCTCCCCCTAAAAAACTCTTGTTTTTAGTAAATATTGTTTCAGATGTCAGGTTAATTTTTTCCCTGTACTTTTCAAGGCAGCTTGTGCATGTAAGGGTAATTTCACCGTTTATCTTTTCTTTAATTGATACATCGTTTACGTCAATTCTGTATGCTCTGAAGGATACATCTACATTGTTAATTGTAAACGATTCGTATTCGTTTTGAATTACCCTTTCTTCACTAATGGCGAAATTGCCTTTTAAAACCTTATCTTCAATCTTTGCAAACTCTATCTGCACAAAATCCTCCCAGACAAAAACCAATTATAACACTTTAATTGCGCCTGTCAACAAAATGGCTTTAACAAAAATAAGTTGCTGAAATAACTTTATTTTTTATTTCTTTTGTTTTGCAGAATGACTACACGCTGTTCTACATTTATGATCTTGTGAGGGGGAAGGTTAGCCGCAATTTGCTTCCATGAAACGTGGCCTGTGCATACAATTGTTCCATTGGGATTTTTTTTAAGCCACTCGGAAATATCGGCACGGCCGGGAAGTGAAGCCTCTGTCACCCTGGGAGACTCATGGATTATAAGGATGTCCGGGTGTTTTTGGAGAATGTCTGTGAGAAGAGAGCGGTAGGTTTCCGGTGCTTTTCTATTGGGTTTTTTAGGGTTACCGATAATGCCTGAAATTCCCCCTATTGTAAGTTCTTTAAAGGAAATAATTTCTCCGTCTAACAAATTAAAACCGGAATTTGCGGGAAGAAAGTCATGGTTTCCGAGAACCCCGGTAACATTGCCGAATGTATTTTCAAAAGATTGCCATATATTAGAAACATCTCCACTTCCTCCCCGTTTAGTGGCTCCGAAAAGGTCTCCGCACAGAAGAGCAAGCGTTTGTTCGGGAGAAATTCCCTTCTCCGATAGAACAGATTTGAGGATATCCGGTAAAACAAAGCCGATAGGTACAATTTCAATTAATCCGTTTTTTTCCATATTGTTCAGGTCGTCAGGGGAAAGTGTTGAAAATGTTTCGGTAACCGCTTTTCCTGAAGGTTTTTCCTTTAAGATTACCCCCTGTAAATCAGCAGTAATAACAATGGCGTCTATGGGATTTTCAGGCTTAAGCGTTATTTCCCCAAAAAATATTTCAATGCTTTCTAATTTTAGCCGGGAGTCGGATAAAGGAACAAGTAACCTGGCCCGGTGAATAGGACGTGTATCTATCTTAAACTCTTTCATAATACAGGATTCTATAAAAATATTACTACGGTGTCAAAAGAAAAAAACTAAAAAAAGTATGTTTTTGGGATTTCTGAAAGTTTGTTTTAATTGTATAAGTTTTCCTTGATTTGAGGTTGTGGATTGTTTAAAAAGTTAACGGCTATCCACAAAAGTATAGAGTTTTGAACACAGAGGTAATAACTTTAACAAAAAACTCCCCTTTTATATTGCAACTATTTAATTAATGTTTGATAAAGGGGAGTCTATCTATTTTAAAAAAATAAGATTATAGCAATTTAATCTTCAAAAGCCATGTCTGTTGTCCATTCCTTCCAGACATTACCGACTAAATCCGGGCCCGGTTTTAATGTCTTTTTACCGGGTTTCCAGCCTGAAGGAGTTGCTTCCGCTCCCTTTGTTTCCCTGATTAGTTGAAATGCTTGAATTTGTCTTATTGTTTCGTTTACGTTTCTGCCTACCGGGGGAGTTAAAACTTCGTAGCCCTGGATTACTCCGTCAGGGTCAATAATAAACCTTCCCCTTGTTTCCACTCCGGCATCTTCGTCGTAAATTCCGTAGATTTTTCCTACCTTGCCTCCGGTATCTGACATCATCGGAAAGGGTATTCCCCCTTTAACCATCTTTGATAATTCAT
>JALWHA010000223.1:0-15560 GCA_027038695.1 Acidobacteriota bacterium | reverse complement strand
CAAATATACTGTCAATACTCATTGAAAGCACTTCAACTCCAAGCTTTTGAAGTTCGGGGTATTTTTCGGCAACTGCCGAAACTTCGGTTGCTCAGACAAAGGTAAAGTCACCGGGGTAAAAGCATAGAAGCACCCATTTCCCTAAATAGTCAGAGAGTTTAACATTAATAAATTTTCCCCTGTGATATGCGGGGGCTACAAAATCGGGAGCGGGTTTACCGACCATTACCATATTTTCCTCCTCTTTCAGGTTTTCTTGAGTTTGATTTTCGTTTGTTTCGTTTTGGCTTCCTACAGGCCCTCCAGTAGGCCTTGCGCAACCTACGTCAACTTCTTCGCTCATAGCACCTCCAAAATCTTTTTTGATTTTTTTAAAGAAATCTATATAAATATGATACCCTTTTTTTGAGTTTAAAGTAAAGATTTTTTGTTAATTTTCACGGAGGTTCTTATGCGTTTACTTATTTTATTGATAGTTGTGGGGGTAATAGGTTATATGGTTTATACCGGAGCGGGAAACTTTTTAGGTACAAAGAATATGACGCCTGGCAAAGCGCAAACACAGATAGACAAAACAAGGGAACTGGCCTGCAGGCAGAATTTGAAGATGCTGAATGATTTTGTTAAAACCTATATGGCCACTCACGGGGTTGACGACCCTACGGATATTACTATTGACCAATTGAAAGAGTACGGCGTTAGAATTCCCAGATGCCCGTCAGGCGGAGAGTATGTTTTTGAAAACGGAAAATTTTACTGTACAATTCATTCAAAGGGAGAGTATTAAAATTCCGTTATTTTTTTTAATAAAAAATTTGTCCTATCTTTGAGTGATAAATATCACCGAATAAAAATTTTCCCTTGACATTTTTTTTGTCTGTGTTAAATTCTACCTCTTGTGGAGGTAGATTTATGAAGAAACACTTGTTATTACTGGTAACGGCACTTATTTTAGCCGCTTTTAGCGGTTATGGCAACCTTGTAGAGCCGGTAAATCTTTCAACAGCCGGAAACGGTAAAAACTTTGAAAATTCTATAGAAAACTCTATTCAGTATGAAATTGAGTTTTTGCAAAACTATCAAAAGGTAATGAGGGTACTAAATTCCGTAAAAACAAATTTAACAGACGAAGAAAAAGCCGGTGTGGCAAAGATTATTGCAGAGAAAAGTATTGATTACGGGTTTTCCGTTGACTTTATCCTTGCTGTTATTCAAACAGAATCAAGTTTTAACAAAATGGCCACATCTTCTGCGGGAGCCATAGGCTTAATGCAGTTGATGCCGGTGACAGGCAAGGCGCTTGCAAAAGATTTCGGGATTGTTATTAAGGACAAGAAACACCTTTACAATCCACAGTTGAATGTTACCCTCGGAATGTATTATTTAAAAAAACTATCTAACAGGTTCAAAGATATGAACCTTGTTCTTGCCGCTTACAATATGGGCGAGACAGCATTGAGAAAGTGGAAAAATAAAAAGGATTTGCCGGCTTTCAGGTATGCCAGAGTTGTTTTAAGGAGACATAAAAAGTTCTCCGAAATTTAATTAAATGAAATTTATTGCTATTACGCCTGATTGGTTGAGGATTGATGATTTATTTGATTCAATTCGGTTGCTTGAAAAAAACGGGGCTTCTCATGTTTATGTGAGAAGCCCTTTTGTTTTATCCTCACGTGATTTAAAAAAAGCGGTCGGCAGATTAAAAGAAACCGGTTTTAATGTAATTCTCCCTCTGGAGAAATGGTTTGAGTTTAGGAATGAAGCCTTTATCTGTCATTTTAAAGAGAGAAAATTAAGCGAGATAGACAAGTTTTGCCGTTTATTTCCCGGTGTCCACTTTTCCGCGTCTGTTCACAGTTTAGAAAATGCCGAAGAGGTAATTGGCAAAGGGGCTGAGTTTGTTTTTATCTCCCCTGTTTTTCCGCCTTATTCCAAAAAAAATTACTCTTTAAACCCCCTTGAGTTGAATGAAATTTCAGAATTGGTTGAGAAATTCGGTGAAAAGGTCGCTTTGTTAGGAGGTATTGATTTTGAAAGGGTAAAGGAATTAAAATTAAAGATGAAGAAGGATTTTTCTGTAGCCGGTATAACAATGTTTTTCGGTAGAAGGGAAGATAGGTGATTGTATATTTAAACGGAAAGCCTGTTGAGGTTTTAGAGGGGGTTTCTTTAAAAGATTTCCTTGAGAAAAATCTTCCGGATTTTGACATTGTAATCCACAATACTGTTTTAAATCCCGATCTGTTTTTAACTTTAAAGGACGGGGATAAGATTTCGGCTTTTAAAAAAGGGAAAATCCCTGATAACCTTTCTCTTAAATCTTTAATGTTTGCAAGACAGCCTGATGTTTATACCGAAAAATTAAGTGAAGCAACCGTTGGGATTGCAGGTTTGGGAGGGCTTGGTAGCCTTGTAGGGGAAAATCTTGTAAGGGCGGGAATAGGGAAACTTGTGGTTGTTGATTTTGACATTGTTGAGCCTCCTAACCTGAACAGGCAGAGGTTTTTTATTTCTCAAATAGGAAGGTACAAGGTTGAGGCTTTTATGGAAAATATGAGAAATATTTCTCCATTTACAAAAATTGAAGGGCATATAAAAAAGATAAGCAGGAATAATCTTGATGTTTTTAGAGAATGCTCCATTGTAGCCGAATGCCTTGACAATCCGGAATCAAAGGCTGAGCTTGTCACTTCTCTAAGGGATAAGTTTCCCGAAAAAGTAATAGTTGCCTCAAGCGGAGTGGCGGGTTTTGGCTCTGAAAAAACTATAACGGTTAAAAAAATATCTGATAAAATTTATGTTGTAGGAGACGGGGAAAGCGAAGTTAAGGAAGGTTTGGGGTTGACGGCAACGAGGGTAGGAATAGCGGGTTCAATACAGTCTCATTTGATAATTAGGTTGATTTTAGGAATGGAAATATGAAATTAAAGATAAACGGGGAGATAAAGGAGTTTCAGAATAACATTGAAAGCGTTTCTGAACTTCTGAAGGCTTTAAATATAAATTCTAAGTTTGTTGCGGTTGAGTTAAACGGCAATGTTGTTTATAAAGAAAATTTTGAAACCGCAAAGATAAATGACGGAGACAGTGTGGAAGTTGTTTCTTTTGTGGGAGGAGGATAAATTGAAACCGCTTACTATTGCAGGAAGAGAGATAAAGTCAAGGCTTTTTATTGGAACCGGAAAATTCCCTTCTCCTAAAACTATGGCGGAGGCTTTGGAAGTTTCCGGAGCAGAGGTTGTAACGGTTGCTTTGAGAAGGGTTAGTTTTGATTCGCCTGATCCGACTTTAAGTGTCATTGATTTTGATAAATTTCTTGTGCTGCCGAATACTTCGGGAGCAAAAGACGCAGAGGAGGCTGTGAGATTGGCAAGGCTTGCAAGGGCGGCTTCGGGGATTAACTGGGTTAAATTAGAGGTAACTCCGGACCCGGTATACCTTTTGCCTGACCCTTACGAGACTTTAAAGGCTGCCGAGGTGCTTGTACAAGAGGGATTTGTGGTTTTGCCTTATGTTCACGCTGACCCTGTTTTGGCAAAAAGGCTTGAAGATGTCGGCTGTGCCACAGTTATGCCTCTCGCGGCTCCCATAGGCAGTGCGAGGGGGATAAAAACAGAAGAGTTTATTAAAATAATAGTGGAGCAGGCAAATGTCCCCGTCGTAGTTGATGCAGGGTTAGGGCTTCCTTCCCATGCGGCAAAGGCAATAGAGTTAGGTGCCGATGCCGTTCTGGTAAATACGGCAATTGCTTCTGCGGAAGACCCTGTAAAGATGGCTAATGCTTTTAAACTTGCCGTTGAATCGGCTGTTTTAGGTATGGAAGCAGGTCCTATTGAGGAGCAGGAAAGGGCATCTGCATCAAGTCCCTTAACAGGATTTCTGGATTAATTATGAGTTTTTCAGAAGTTTACGGAAAGATAGATCAGAATAAGATCAAGGATATTGTTTATACTGCAACCGAAAAAGATGTTGAAGCGGTTTTAAGAAAAACAAGGTGGTCTGTTGACGATTTCCCGTATCTAATCTCCCCTCCCGCGGAAAAGTTTCTTGAAAAAATGGCTGCAATTTCAAGAAAGATAACTTTTTTAAGGTTCGGGAAAACAGTTAAACTCTATGCGCCTTTATACATATCAAACAGTTGCGTAAACGCCTGCAAGTATTGCGGTTTTAATGTAAACAATAAAATACCGAGAATAACCTTAAAGTTAGAGGAGGTTTTGAAAGAGTCAGACGAGATATTTTCTCACGGTATCGGGCATATACTGCTCGTCAGCGGGGAGGATAAAAAAGCGGTTCCCGTAGAGTATTTTGAAGAGATTGTAAAAAGGTTGAGGGAGAAATTTTACGCCGTTTCAATTGAGGTTTATCCTATGGATTATGATGATTACCTGAAACTGTCTAAAGCTGGGGTAACCGGGATTGCGGTTTATCAGGAAACATATAACTTTGAAAGGTATAAGGAGTTGCATAAAGGGCCTAAAGCAGACTTTTTCTATAGGCTTGAAACCCCTGAGAGAGCGGCCAGTGCGGGATTCAGGGAGTTAGGCCTGGGCGTTTTATTCGGGTTATCCGATTTCAGGGTGGATTTGACCATGGTTGCAATCCATGCGAGATACTTGATGAAGCATTACTGGAGATCTCAGGTTGCCATTTCGTTTCCGAGGTTGAGAGATGCGGAAGGCCATTTTAAACCTTATGAAATTGTTAATGATAAACAGCTGGCACAGGTGATTTTTGCGTTGAGAATGGTTTTAAACGATGTTGATATTGTCCTTTCTACAAGAGAGAATCCGGATTTCAGGGACGGTATGGCGGGGCTGGGAGTAACGAGGATAAGCGCAGGGTCTAAGACAAACCCCGGCGGTTATTCGGTTCATACGGACGCTTTAAAGCAGTTTGAAATAGCGGACGAAAGAAGTCCCGAAGAGATCGGTAAGATGCTGGAGAGCAAAGGGCTTGAGCCTGTGTGGAAGGATTTTGACAAAAGTTTTCTCTTTGATTAGGCTTTAGTATTTAAAAAAAAATGTTTTTAAAGTAAAATATAAATATGAGCAAAAAGATAAGAGTTTTAATTGCAAAACCCGGTTTAGACGGCCACGACAGAGGAGCCAAGGTTGTCGCAAGGGGATTGAGAGATGCGGGAATGGAGGTTATATACACAGGTTTAAGGCAAACTCCGGAGCAAATAGTAAACGCCGCTATTCAGGAAGATGTTGACTGCATAGGGTTAAGCATTCTTTCCGGGGCGCACAACCATCTTTTCCCTGAAATTATGAAGTTGTTAAAAGAGAAAGGGGCTGATGATATTCCGGTATTTGCGGGAGGTATAATTCCCGAAGACGATATCCCCTTCCTTGAGTCAATAGGGATAAAAAGGGTGTTTCTTCCCGGCACAAGTATATCGGAAGTTGTTGAATTTATAGATAACGTGGTTAAGCATGATTGAATTTTCTGTATTGGGAAGCGGCAGCAAGGGCAATTCAACCTTTCTGGAGATAAACGGGCATTCTTTTCTTTTTGATTGCGGGTTGTCTTGCAAACAGATTGAATTAAGGTTGGAGAGCATAGGGAAGTCTCCCTCTTCAATAGATGCTATTTTTCTTTCACACGAGCACGACGACCATATCAAAAGTATCCATACCTTCGCAAGAAGATATAAGGTTCCTGTAATTACTTCTGAAAAGACCTTTAAATCAGGAAGGCTGGAGGAAAAGAAAATAAAAGATGCTGTTTTTATTAAATCCGGCGGTTTTTTTTCAGAATTTAAAGGGATTGATGTTTTCTTTATGCCTATATCTCACGATGCCGCAGACCCGGTCGGGTTTGTTGTTTATTCAAACGGAGTAAAATTCGCGCTTGTAACGGATTTAGGTTATGTAACAGAACTTGTTTCGCATGAATTGAAAGATTGCGACGCACTGGTTGTTGAATCAAACCATGATCCTGAGTTATTGAAACTTTCCGAAAAATATCCCTGGGAATTAAAACAGAGAATAGCAAGCAGAATGGGGCATCTTTCAAACGGGGATTGCGCAAGGTTGCTTGAAAGGACGGTTTCTGACAAAACAAGGTATGTGGTTCTCGCACATCTAAGCGAGGAAAACAACAACCCCGATATCGCTTTAATGAGCACTGCGAGGGTTGTCAGGGGAATGAACATAAGCATTGATGTGGCAAAACAGGGAGAACCTACTCCTATCTATTCAATAGAAACGGTTTAAAGAGGGAGATATGAGGTTTTTAGTATTTGTTTTTTTTATGTTGTTTTCAAGTTTTTCTTTTGCTTTTAATATTTCCGTGACCGATTATTACGATTCTACTTTCGGAGATTATATACCCCAATTATCCGAGAGTTTAAGTTATTCAAACGGTTGTTTTTTTGTCGTTTCCGATTTGGGGAATGTTTCAAACGGGGATACAATAAGCCTGAAGGTTACCTTCCCGGACGGAGAACAGGAGACATATTCCGAAAATTCTTCTTTTGACGGAGATGCCATCTATTATAAAAAGGTTGATTTCAGGGGAGTCGGGGATTACAAGGCGGAATTAACCTGTAACGGGGAAACTAAAAGTGTCTCTTTTACCGTTACCCCGGATTCTTCCGAAGACCCTTTTGAGCCGAATAACTACAAGAACAATATTTTCTATCTTGAAAGAGGCACGGTGTTGTCTTCAATTGCAAGCCGGAATGATTGCGATTACTATGTGTTAAAAATAGATAATCCTTTAACCGTTACTTTATCCCTTGAATCTGAGGCAGACCTCTATCTGGGAGTTATGAAAGGGGATACTGTTTTAGGTGAATCTGACGGGGAGTTTGAAGGTAATGAAATGATAACATTAAGCCTTGATAAGGGTACTTATACGGTGAAGGTCTTTTCCCCCGTTAAAGAGAAGGGTGATTATTCCCTGACCTTAAACGGTAATTTTCCTGTTTATCTTCCCTTAACCGGTTTTAACAAGGGGTTTGAAAAGAATGTGGTTGTTTCAAATTTAAGTGACGGTGAAGGGGATGCCGAATTCCATTGGTATGATTCGGAAGGTAACGAGGTTTTAAATGGAACTATACACTTTCTTCCATATGGGACTAAACATTTTGACGGGGGAGACTATGCTTATCTAAAGGTCTTTTCTTCAGATATTAAGGTGAACGCTTCGGTTTACGGAAAAAACGGTGACGGAAACGAGGCGATTGCATACGAGGCAAAAATGCTTGATATAGGTAACACAATAGTAAGCCATATAGCCACTCAAACAAACCTCTACGAAACAGTGGCATATTTTTCCTCAAACGGAAACGGTACTTTTTTAGATTATCAGGGGAATGTTTTAGCAGATAATTTCCCTGAAAACGCTTCTTTTTTGGTGAATTTTAATGACTACTTTAACAACGATATAACTACCCCATGGGGAGTTGCGCAAAGTGATGCGGATTTTACGGGGGTTGAGATGTTCAGGCTTATAACGGGGGACTATTTTCAGGCTACCGCATTAACATTAACCCCTCAACTTGCAAGGGTTTTCTATCTTCCCCATATTGACGTAAGGTATTTCTGGTGGACGGGAATATCCATAGTTAACCCTAATAACTCGGAAGCAACGGTAAAGTTGTTTGCACTTGACGCCGGCGGAAATAGCATTGCGGAATCTGATATAAATATTGAGCCTCAGGGCAAATCGGTAGGAATAGTTACCGATTATTTTGAGGGAGGTTTGCCGGAGGATGCGGCATCTATGAAAGTTGTCTCGGATGTGCCGGTTCAGGCTTTATACCTTTTTGGCACAAAGAGGGAAGATAATATAACCGAGGATATATTCGGGGGGCTTAATTCTTCGGCTATTTATTCCAAAGAACTTTACTTTCAGGTAATGCCTTCAAGCGATACCGAGTGGACTGGCATAGGGATCTTTAATCCGAATAATGAAGAGGTTTCGGTTACCCTGAAAGGAGTGAATTCAAACGGAGAGGTCATTGAAGAAAAAAACATTACTTTACAGGGCTTGCAAAAGTTCGTGTCCCTGAAAAAAGATATATTTGATAATGAAAATGTCTCTCAAATTGTTGCGATTTCGGAAAAGCCTTTGGCAGGTTTTTACCTTTTCGGCGATAAGGATCATACCTATCTATACGGTCTGGAGGCGTTAAGGTGATTGCCGAATTCTCGATTGTCCCTATAACGGGGGAAGAATCTCTCTCAAAGTACGTTGCTATTTTGATTAAAGAAGTGGAGTCAAGCGGATTAAAATATCAATTAACCCCTATGGGAACAATTATTGAGGGAGAAACCGATAGGGTGTTTGAATTAATAAAAAAATGTCACAATCTTATGAAACAGCATGCTAACAGGGTTTTGACAAGGATCAGCATAGACGATAGGGGAAATGAATTGAATAGAATGGATAAAAAGGTAAAGTCAGTATTGGAGAAGTTGGATGAGTGAAAAAAAATCAAATAAAGATATTGTTATTGAGCGAGACGGAGAAGAAGTAAATTTAAAAGAGTTAAGAAGGAAAAAGAAAAAACCGTTAGGGAAAAGGCTTTTATATATATCAGTTTTTTTTATATTTTGTATGTTGTTCGGTTTTGCTTTTGCAAAATATGTCCTTTCTTTAGGACAGAACAATGAATTGATGGATAAGTTAAGGGATTTCAAACCCAAGTTAATTACCAAGGTTTACGATATACACGGAGACGTAATCGGCACTTTCGCAAGGGAAAAGAGAGAATTAATCAGTTACAAGGATATTCCTAAGAGTTTTGTGGAAGCACTTGTTGCAGTTGAGGATGCGAGGTTTTTTGAGCATGTGGGGGTTGACCCTTACGGAATTTTAAGGGCTGCAATCCACGATGTTTTAACAAGGCGGGCTTCACAGGGTGCTTCTACTATAACCATGCAACTTGTAAGACAGATGACAGGCAGAAAAGAAAAAAGTATAAAGAGAAAGATCACCGAGGCGTTACTGGCTATTCAGGTTGAGAGAATGTTTACAAAAGAGGAGATATTTGAAAGGTATGCTAATCAGGTTTATTTCGGGAGAGGTTTATACGGTTTGCAGGCTGCTTCACGATATTATTTCGGTAAAGATGCCGCAGAATTAACCATACCTGAAAGCGCTTTTTTAGCAGGCCTTGTTCAGGCACCTTCAAGGTATTCTCCGACAAGGAATATAAAATTAGCAAAAAAGAGAAGAGACCATGTCTTATGGAGGATGCTTAAGGAAAAGTATATTACTAAAGAAGAATATCTTGACGCTGTTAAAACGCCTTTGGTGCTTCCCGGGGAAAGCAAAACGGAAGAGGAGCGGGTAGGGGCATACTTTCTGGAAGAAGTGAGAAAGTATCTCTATCAGAAGTATGGGGCGGATACTGTTTTAGACGACGGGTTAAGCGTATATACCACTTTGGATTTAAGGTTGCAGAAAAAGGCCGAAGAAGCGGTAAAAGACGGGTTAAAGGCACTTGACAAAAGACAGGGCTTCAGGCCGAAAGATAAAAAATTCGTAAAAAAAGGGGAAATTGAAACCTATTGGTCTCCCACATGGAACAAGACAATTGAAGAAGGGGATACGGTTGAAGGAGTTATCGTTAAATCAGACGAGAAATCGGCAATTGTCAGGATAAAGAATTATAGGATAAAGATAGGAAAGTACGAAATTGTCTGGACAAAGGCAAAAAAGGTTAACGAGATTTTGAAGCCTGGTGATGTGGTATTGTTCAAGATACATAAATTTGACCCTGAAAACAAAAAGTACAATATATCCCTTGATCAGGAACCTAAGGTTGAAGGTGCGTTACTTGCAATAAACCACCATTCTGGTGAGATACTTGCAATGGTAGGGGGGTATAGTTTTAAGCGTTCCAAATTTAACAGGGCAATACAGGCGAAAAGGCAGACCGGTTCCGTGTTTAAGCCTATACTTTATGGTGCCGCTTTTGACAGTGCCTTTACATTGGCGGATACTTTCTTTGACGAGCCGACTATATTTTTAGACCCCAAACTATTTTATGTGGATGAATACGGAAATATTCAAAAATATGAGTTAAGTGAAGAGTACAAAAGAAAGATAAGAAAAGGGGAGGTTGATGAGCCTGAACCTTATGAGCCAAAGAATTATTATCACGAATATGACGGGCTGATAACTTTAAGAAGAGCTCTGGAAAAGTCAAAAAATATAGTTTCGGTAAAACTCTTTAACAGAATAGGTTATAAAAAAATAAGGTCTTTTGCAAAAAAGTTGGGGATTCAAGAACAGATTGCCCCTTACCTGTCTTCCGCTTTAGGTTCTACCGATTTAACTTTGTATGAGGTTTGCAGGGCTTACGGGACTATTGCTAATTTAGGTGTAACCACAGAACCTTTTTTTATTAGGAAGGTAGAAGATAGATACGGCAATACTTTGGAGGAGCAGACCATACTCTCGTACAGGGCGATCTCTCCCGAAACGGCGTATATAACCCTTGAGGGAATGAGGGGTGTTATAGAGCACGGTACCGGAAGAAGAGCGAGGCAGTTAAACTGGAATTTATGTGGTAAAACAGGAACAACTGACAATTATACCGATGCCTGGTTTGTGGGAAGCGACCCGAATATCACCTTAGGGGTATGGGTAGGCTTTGACTTGAAAGAAACTTTGGGTAATAAGGAAACGGGAGCAAGGGCGGCTTTGCCTATCTGGATTAATTTTATGAAAGAGTATATAAAACACACTGTAAAAACTGATTGGCCTGTCCCCAAAGGGATTATAAGGGTGCCTATTGATAAAAAAAGCGGGTTGCTTGCAAATATAAACGCAGGTTGCAAGCCTGAAAACATAATCCTTGAGGCGTTTAAGAAAGGCACTCAGCCTGTTGAAAAATGCACTAAAGAGATTCATGAGATGCTTGCACTTCCTTACTATGAGCAACACGGTAAGAATATTATGGTTGATCCTAAAACGGGAGAAATTAAACCTAATATAGAGTTTATTATTTACCATTAACAGGAGGTATTATGAAGTTTTTTATCTTAATGAGTTTGGCAATGCTTTTTAGTTTAACGGCGGTTACCAAAAGCAGGAGCGATATCCCGGAACAGTTTAAGTGGAATTTAAACGATCTTTACCCGTCCGTTCAGGTTTTTAAACAAAAGAGAGCGGAATTTTCTAAAAAGATAGATAAATTGGCTAAATTTCACGGTAAATTGGGCAATTCACCGAAAGAGTTAAAAGAATGCCTTGATTTGTTTTTTGACCTTAATAGAGAATTGGATAGGCTTACCACCTATGTTTCTCTAAAAGCTGATCAGGATTTGGGGAATTCGGAAAATCAAAAATTGAAGAATGAAACCTTTAATGTTGCAAGAAAATTTGCTGAGGCATCTTCTTTTATTCAGCCTGAAATTATTTCAATCGGTGAAAAAAAGATCAATGAATTCATTAAGAAAGACAAGGGGTTGCAACTGTATAAATTAATGTTAAGCAGGGTTTTGAAAAAGAAAAAGCATATATTGTCCGAAAAAGAAGAGGCTTTACTTGCAAAAACCTCAATGATCTCCGATACCGCTTATCAAACCTTTGCAATACTTTCTTTTACAGATATGCCTTTCCCGGTAGTTGAATTAAACGGTGAAAAGGTCAGATTAAATCAGGCTGCGTATACAAAATGGCGTTCAAACCCCGATATAAAGATAAGAAATATAGTTTTTCCAAAATTTTTCGGAACATATAAAGAGTTTGAAAACACATTCGGTACTTTGCTTTATTCCCAGGTGAAAAAAGATTGGTTTTACGCAAGTGCTGAAAAGTATAATTCTTCTCTTGAGGCTGCTTTAGACCCCAATGAGGTGCCGGTTAAGGTTTACACTCAACTGGTTAAGGAGATTAACGACAACCTTCCGTCCCTTTACAGGTATTTGAAATTAAGGAAGAAGATGCTGGGATTGAAAGAGTTAACATATGCGGATCTTTATACCCCCCTGGTCAAGAGTGTTGACGTAAAATACGATTACAAAGACGCTCAAAAGATTATTTTAAATGCATTGAAACCCTTGGGCAAAGAGTACGCTAAATACCTTAACAGGGCCTTTGCGGAAAGATGGATTGACGTTTATCCTAATGATGGAAAGAAGGGCGGGGCCTATTCAAGTGGAAACGCTTACGATGTACATCCTTACATTCTTTTAAACTACAACGGCGATTATGAATCACTTTCAACCCTTGCACACGAGTTAGGTCACTCAATGCATTCTATGTTTTCCAATACATATCAGCCTTACGTTTACTCTGATTACACCATTTTTGTTGCCGAAGTTGCTTCAACCTTTAACGAGAATTTGCTGAACCATTACCTTCTAACCCATGCGAAAGACAGGGATATGAAACTCTTTTTGTTGGGTCATTTGCTTGAAAATATAAGGCAGACTATTTTCAGGCAGGCTATGTTTGCCGAGTTTGAACTTGAGATACACAAAAGGGTGGAAAGAGGAGAGGCTTTAACAGGAGCGGACCTTTCAAAGTTATACCTTAAAATTGTGAGAAAATACTACGGGCACGACAAGGGTATTTGCAAGGTTGATGACCTTTACGGGGTGGAATGGGCTTATATTCCTCATTTTTACTATAACTTTTATGTATATCAGTATGCAACCTCTCTTATTGCTTCCACACACCTTGCTCAGAAAGTTATTCACGGCAATCAAAAAGACGTTGACGAGTATTTAGGATTTATTAAATCCGGTTGCTCCGATACCCCAATAAACATTTTAAGGAAGGCGGGAGCAGACCTTGAAACCGATGTGCCTTTTAAAACGACAATGAAGGTTTTTAACGATACAATGGATGAGATTGAGAAACTTCTTAAAGAGAAAAATTAATTTTAAAATATTTTGAAATGCGGGGAGAAATCCCCGCTTTTTTTGTTTTTCCCCTATAATTCTTTCTGACTGTGGTAAAATTTATTAAGTCTGAGTAAAAAACTTTTGGAGATAGATATGGGAATTAATATTTGTGTGACAGGAGGGCAATGGGGAGACGAGGGGAAGGGAAAAGTTATAGATGTCCTTTCCCGGGATTTTGACGTAGTTGCGAGGTTTCAGGGAGGAAGCAACGCCGGGCATACAGTTGTGATCAACAGAAAAACATACTTTCTCCACCTTATACCTTCGGGAATATTCCATAAAGATAAAGTGTGCATAATAGGAAACGGGGTTGTGCTTGACCCATTCGGATTAAAGGAAGAAATTGAAAACCTGAAATCAAATGGAATTGAAGTAACCCCCGAGAAACTTTCTATAAGCGACAGGGCTCATCTTGTTCTTCCCTTTCATAATGTGCTGGACAGATCTCTGGAAAAAAGCAGGGTTTTTAGAAAAATAGGTACGACTGGAAGGGGTATAGGCCCCTCTTATGCTACCAAAGCTTTGAGAACCGGGATCAGAGTGATAGACCTGTACAACGACGAAGGTTTAAAAGTTATGTTAAAAGACAGCCTGGACTGTCTGAACTACCTGTTTGAAAATTACTTTAACTCCGAAATTGTGGATATTGACAAACTCTATAATGATCTGTTGGAGATAAGAGAATTTCTCAGACCGTTTGTTTCAAACACGGTTTATAAACTTGATAAATTGTACAGAGAAGGCAAATCAATCCTTTTTGAGGGGGCTCAGGCTTCTTTGCTTGATATTGACCACGGCACATATCCCTTTGTTACCTCTTCGTCGGTTATAGCCGGCGGTATTTCTTCCGGTGCCGGTTTTCCCGCGAGCAAACTTGATTACTCTTTAGGGATATTTAAAGCATACTGCACAAGGGTGGGCAACGGCCCTTTTCCCTCTGAAGCACAAAACGGATTAGGCGAGATCCTGAGGTCAATAGGCGGGGAATTCGGTACCACCACAGGAAGGCCGAGAAGGTGCGGTTGGTTTGACCTTGTTGCGGCAAAGTATGCGGCTATAGTGAACGGGTATACCCATATTGCTCTTATGAAACTTGATGTTTTAAGCAAATTTACCGAACTTCCTGTTTGCGTTGAATATAAGTACAAGGGTTCCAAACTCAAAGAGTTTCCTTCCGATATAAACCTTCTTGAAAAAGTGGAGCCTGTTTATAAATTTTTAAAAGGCTGGGACATTGATATTACGGGGGTAAAGACGTTTGAAGATCTTCCTATTGAAGCACAGGATTATGTGAAATTTATAGCAGACAAACTTGAAACAGAAGTATATCTAATATCCGTAGGTCCGGATAGAAGTGAAAGCATAGTAACTTATAATTTTCTTGAGAAGGCTTAATTTTAGTGGTAACATTTAATCAAACCACTAATTTATCTGGAGGAAATTATGATTAAATGTCCCGAATGCGGTTTTGATTTAAACGGGGACGAAACCAAATGTCCTAACTGCGGTTATACGTTAAAAAAAGAAGAAGTAAATGCTGGAGAACCAGTAAGTGAAATGCCGCCTCCGCCGGTTGCTCCCGAGTATATTCCCTCAAATGTTCCCGCTGGAAAGAAAAAAACAATTCCTTTTGCCGATTCTTCGTTGCCGTTTTTTGACAGGCTTTTTACCACTGTTAAGCTTGCTTTATTTAGTCCCAAAGAGTTTTTTACGGATTATAATTTTCAAGAACAGATAGGCTCGGGAATTCTCTTTGCTATTATTGTGGGATTTGTTTCGGGCATATTCGGGTTTATTTACAATCTTGTTTTTAGAGGCTCGCTTTATTCAATGTTAAGCAAATTCGGGCATATTCCGGCAAAAGAATTACAATTGCAGGGAATGTTTGCCGTTTTCGGCGGGTTTTTAGGCATAGTGCTTATCCCTATCGGGGTAGTAATAGGTTTGTTTATTATGGGGGGTATTTACCATCTGCTTTTAATGATCGTCAACGGAGCCAAAAACGGTTTTGAATCCACTATAAACGTGGTGGCTTACACCTCTGCGGCTATGTTGTTTGCCATAATTCCTTTTTGCGGTAGTTTAATAGGCGGGATATATAGAATTGTTTTAAACATAGTTGGTTTGGCCGAAGTGCACGAGACCGGTACGGGCAAGGCTTCGTTTGCCGTACTTGTTCCTTACCTGTTCTGTTGTTTGTGTATTATTATCTATGTGGTGGCTATTGTCGGAATTGTAGGTATAGCGGCGGCGGGAAGTCATTGATATATGGTTTTTAAATTTGAGAAGTATAATAAGGGGGAGATAAATATCCCCCTTATTTATTTTCTGGTGTTGGCTTTTTCAGCTTTAACCGGTTTTATTATAGTCAAGTTTGGGTTAATGCCGCATATGAAGTGTCAATTTAAAGAGTTTACTGGTTACCCCTGTCCCACCTGCGGGACAACGAGGCTTGTCCTTTCCCTTTATAACTTTGATTTGCTTTCGGCCTTTAAATACAACCCTTTTATGTTTGTGTTCGGAGTGTTTTTAGGTTTGTGGAGTTTAAGCGGGTTTTTACCTATACTTGTCCAAAAAAAACTGGTGATTCTTATCACAAAAAGAGAAAAAAAACTAATTTTGATACTAATAATAGTTTTTTTCTTTCTAAACTGGCTTTATCTGATTTTAGCCGGAATCTAATAT